>PKQY01000065.1 GCA_017577895.1 Bacillota bacterium | reverse complement strand
ACGGCGCAATGATGCCATTGACACATGCCCGAAGGAAACGTATCCTAACTTTTAGGCAATGATTTTTAGACAACGAAGTCCCTGTGAGATACTCTCACAGGGTTTTTTTGCTTCAAGATTGGTGACCGGTTTCGTTGGCGATGGACCACCGTGAGGAGTGAAAAGATGAGTGGTATCGTCGGATATATCGGCCGCAAAACGGCATGGCCGATTTTGTTAGACTGTTTACGGCGTTTGGACTATCGGGGATACGATTCGGCCGGAGTGGCCGTCTCCGACTTGAAACATATCGAGGTGCGGAAAACGAAAGGCCGCATTGATGATTTGCACGCCTTGCTGATGTTGGAGCCCGTCGGTGACGGCTGTTTGGGCATCGGCCATACCCGATGGGCAACCCAAGGCAAGCCGAGTGATGTCAACGCCCATCCGTTGTGCGACGATCAAAAGCGGTTTTTCGTCGTTCACAACGGCATCATTGTCAACTATCCGCATTTGAAAAAACAGCTGACGCAGGCCGGGCATACGTTCATTACGGAAACCGATACGGAAGTGATACCGCATCTGTTGGCCCATTACGATACTGGCGATTTTACGGAAACGGTGCGCAAGGTGTTGCCCATGCTGAAAGGGACGTATGCCCTAGCCATCATGTCCAGCCAGCATCCGGACACGATCATCGCCATTTCGCAAGACAATCCCCTCGTGTTGGGGTTTGGCCAAGGGGAGGCGTTTCTCGCCTCCGATGCGTCGGCCCTCATCCCGTACACCCACGAAATTCATCCGATCAAAAATGGGGAGATCGTCATTTTGCAGCCCGGGAAAATTCGGGTGGAGACAATAGACGGCGAGGTCGTGGAACCGCAACGGATTCAGGTTGAATGGAATGAAGAAGACGTATCGTTGCAGGACTATCCCCATTACATGTTGAAGGAAATTTTTGAACAGCCCAAGGCCATTGAGAGGACCATCGCTGGCCGTTTGGCCGATGATGGTGTGCGGTTGCCGGAGCTGGACGCCTTTTTGAGCGATGAGCAAATCCAGCAACTAAAGAAAATCGACATTATCGGAAACGGGACGTCGCATCATTCCGGCATGATCGGCAAAAAAATATTGGAGCAAATGGTGGGCATTCCGGTGGAAACCATCATTTCATCGGAATTTCCGTACAGCCACGGACCGTTGGACGAGCATCACCTGGTCATCGTCTTGAGTCAGTCGGGCGAGACGGCCGACACCATCACGGCGCTGAAAACGGCTAAAGCGCACGGATGTCCCGTCATCGCCATCACGAACAAGCGGCATAGTACGGTGTCGCGCAAAGCCGACTGTACCATTTATACCGAAGCCGGTCCCGAGTTGGCCGTGGCGGCAACGAAGGCGTACACGTCGCAAATTGTCGTGCTCATTTTGTTGGCCATCTGGCTCACGGAGAAACGGCAAGGCCCGGGGCGACCTATGATTCCCGAATTGCTCCGGGCGTTGCGGAAGCTGCCGGAAGAAGTGGAGAAAACGCTGGTCATGACCCATGACGCCATTGATGAATTTGCGCAAGTGACCGATGACCAGAACACCCTTTTTTTGATCGGACGGGGATTGGACTACGTTTTGGCCCTGGAAGGGGCGCTGAAGTTGCAGGAAGTGGCATACTTGCATGCCGACGCCTATCCGGCGGGTGAAATGAAGCACGGGACGATGGCCCTCATCACGCCGGGGGTGCCTGTCATTGCCTTGGTGACCCAAGAGGAAGTGAAAGACAAAACCATCAGCAACATCAAGGAAATCAAGGCTCGAGACGCTTTCGTCGTCGGCATCACGACGGTGGGTGACGACGAAGTGGGCGACGTGGTGGACGGCGTGTTGTATATTCCGCAGGCCCATCCTTTTTTGATGCCGATCCTGGCGGCCATTCCGCTGCAATTGCTGGCCTATTATGCCGGGGCGGTGCGGGGCTATGACGTGGATCGGCCGCGCAATTTGGCCAAGAGCTTGACGGTGGAATAGAGGGATACGATGGGAGAACAACGGATTGGCGGGTGGATCGAAACGTATACCGGCGTGAAGTTTTATCCTTTCGATCCGCGGTTGGAAGACATCGTGGCAGAAGACATGATTCACGCAGTCTGTCATTTGTGCCGGTTCGGAGGCCACTCGCCCGTGTTTTACAGTGTTGGGCAACATTTGTTGTTGGTGTATCGTTATTTGACGGACAAAAATTGTTCGCCGGCCGCCCGCCTGTACGGGCTGACCCATGACTTCACCGAGGCTTACTTGCTCGACTTGCCACGACCGGTTAAACAAATGTTGAAAGAATATCAGCAGCTGGAAGAGCGGCTGTTTTCCTTGATCTGGCAATCTTTTGGCGTCGGCCCGTTGCAAGAGCAAGATATTGTTGCGGTAAAGCAGGCCGATGATCTTGTCCTTCGTTACGAGGCGAGTGTGTTAGGCATCAACAAAAATCGTTGGGCGCCTTCGGTGGCGTTGAATTATCCAATTGTGGAAGAGAAGCCGTCTGTGGTCAAAGCGCGGCTGACGGAGACGTTTTATGCGCTGCTTCGGGAAGTGCGTGCGGCAGAGGGTGTCGGCCGATGAGCATGTCTTGCGAAGGGGAAAAACAGGAACCGTGGTCGTTGGAGGCGCTCCGGCGGGAAGCGGATGAATTTTTGCAGACCTGTTATGGGCTTGAATTGCACATCCCGATTCTCGTCAACCGACGGCTCAAACGCGTGCTCGGAAGGTTTGCCTTGAAAGGCGGGAGGCCCTTTGCCATCGAATTGTCCGCCGATTTGTTGCAATACCAGGAGCGGCACGTCATCGTCGATGTGTTGAAACATGAGTGCATTCATTACGCTTGTTACATGCTGGGTAAACCGTATCGGGACGGTGCGCCGGATTTTGAGCGGGAATTGATGCGCCATGGCGTGGCCAAAACCGGCACATATGCGTACAAAGGCAAACAACATCTCTTTCAGTGTGTTGAATGTAAAAACGTGTATTTGCGGCATCGCAAATATGCCACGGATGTCCATGGCTTGGTGAAAATGCGCCGCTGTGGGCAATGTCACGGTCGGTTACGGTATATCGGGTATGGAACATACGGAAGCGGGGTACACGAAGGGGATGCCCATTTGAAATGAATAAAAAGGTTGATTGATTAATATAACAATGCAATAATGTAGTGATGATTTTAGAAAGGAGGTGAAAAGATGGGCATGTTGGAGCGCATCAGCCAAATTGCCGGCAACTATTTTGCCCTTTGGGTGATCTTGGCCTCAATTATCGCTTATTTTGTCGACGCCTTCGCCGGTCTCGTCTCGTATGTAAATTTGCTATTAGGTATTGTCATGTTCGGGATGGGCTTGACGTTGACCGGTGCGGATTTTGCCCGGGTGTTCCGACGGCCGAAAGATGTGTTGTTGGGTGTCCTGGTACAGTTTACGATTATGCCCTTGCTCGGATTTTTATTGGCGTACTTTTTGCGGTTGCCGCCGGAGCTGGCGGTAGGGGTCGTGTTGGTCGGGTGTGTTCCCGGCGGTACGGCCTCCAACGTGATGACGTACCTCGCCAAAGGGGATGTGCCGCTGTCGGTGTCCATGACGGCCATTTCCACCATCTTGTCGCCTGTTGTCACGCCTGCGTTGATGTTGGTGCTGGCGGGGTCGTGGCTGCCGGTGGACGGTTGGGCGTTATTTGTCTCCATTGTGCAAGTCGTTCTCATCCCTGTTATCTTAGGTGTGCTGGTCAATACGTTTTTTGGCAAAACCGTGCAACGGGCCACCTCGGTCTTGCCGCTCATTTCGGTCATCGCCATTATTTTGATCGTCATGGGTGTCGTTTCCAAAAATGCGGACAATTTGCTGACGGTCGGACCCCTCGTGTTTTTGGCCGTCGTGTTGCACAATCTCTTTGGATATGCGCTCGGTTACGCCGTGGCCAGAGTGTTGAAAGTCCAAACGCCGCAAAAACGGGCGATCTCCATCGAAGTGGGCATGCAAAACTCCGGATTGGCCGCCGGATTGGCCAGTGCCCATTTCGGCGGATTGGCGGCGTTGCCGGGGGCGATTTTCAGCGTCTGGCACAACATTTCCGGACCCCTGTTGGCGACTTACTGGCGTCGCCGCACGACAGAGCAGGTGCAAAGTGTCAAATAAACTCCATGGGGACCAAAGCCGGTCATCCCGTAAGGGAATGGCCGGCTTTTCGTTTACGAAACGGATGATGAAGGATTTCCCGGGCAATTGTCGAAAATACGGGAAGGGCTTCTAAGTTGATCGAGCTTTGTTGGACAGAGAAGATTGTGGGAGGCTTCAAGAAGGGATCATGGCCAGCGGCGATGCGTTGAAAAGGTTGCAAGCCTTGTTTCGGGAACTCTTTCAGCTGGATCTTGCCGACTTGGATTTCGGGATTTATCGCCTGTTTCACCTCAAACGGGCGGAAATGGAACGTTGGCTGGACGAGCAGTTGCCGCGGGAAGTGGATGCGGCATTTCGTCGGGCAGCGGACCAAGAGCATGAGCAGCTGAAAACGGTATTGGAACAACTGGCGCAGGATGTGCGCCAACAGATCGCGGAAGACGCCATCCTTCCCAACGGGGAGGTCAATCCGCAGTATCAAACCATCAAACTCGTCAAGCAGTATGCGGAGTTAAAGAAGAAGCTGGCGGATGCGGACGTGATGGCTGCCCTCCGAGAAGAGGTGTTTAACCACCTGTACCAATTTTTTAGCCGTTATTACGAGGACGGGGATTTTATTCCCAAACGGCGATACGGCGCAGAAGCGAATTACGCCGTGCCGTACAACGGGGAGGAGGTCTTTTTCACGTGGGCCAACCGGGACCAACATTATGTCAAAACGGGTGAAACGTTTAAAGAGTACGCCTTTAAAGTGCGCGATTTGGCGGGCGAATACCGGGTGCGTTTTACCATGGCCAAAGCCCTGACGCCTAAGGAGAATCTCAAAGGGAAAACGCGGTATTTCTTTCCGTTAACAGAACAAGCCGTCTATGACGATGAAGCCAAAGAATACACGCTTCCTTTTGAATATCGGCCGTTGACGGAAGAAGAAGCGAAATTTTACGGGAATCACAGCCGAGTGCAAGACATGATCTTGCAAGAGGCTTTGCCTGCCATTTTGCGTTCGATTCCGGAGGAAAACATCCGCGAATTACTGGCGGCGGATCAACGAAGCGAAAAGGAAAAAGCGGAAGGAAAACCCGAACTGCCGCTGTTGCTCAAGCGGTTGTCTCATTATTGCCGCCGCAACACCAGCGATTACTTCGTTCATAAGAATTTGCGGGGCTTTTTGCAACGGGAATTGGAGTTTTATATCAAAGATAACATGCTTCATTTGATGGACCTGGAAGCCGATTGGGAGATAAAACGCCGCGTCTTGCAGGTGTTCCGGAGGTTGGCCGACAAGGTCATCGAATTTCTGGCCCACATGGAAGAGGTCCAAAAACGGCTGTTTGAAAAGAAAAAGTTGATTCTCGGCGTCGACTATCTGATTCCGATTCAATACGTCCCTCGAGCGTTTTGGCCCGAGATTCTGGCCAATGAGCGCCAACGGGAAGAGTGGCGGCAGTGGTTCGCACTGGAGCCGGAAGACGAATCGGTGCTTGAACAGCATCCGACGTTGCCGGTGCACACGCGACACTTCAGCCGAGCGTTTGTGCAAAGACTGATCGAAGCCTTGCCGTTTGACAACTTGGATGAGGCCACCGACGGTTTGTTGGTCCACGGAGAAAACTTGCAGGCTCTCCACCTGTTGATGGAACGGTATAAGCAGCAAGTGAAATGTGTTTACATTGATCCGCCATACAACACCGGCGATTCGGAGATCTTATACAAAAATCAGTACAAGCATTCGTCTTGGCTCACGCTCCTTTATGAGCGGTTGCGGGCGGCCCAACAACTTTTGGATGCCAACGACCCGGTTCTCTACATCGCCATCGACGATTACGAACTCGTATGGTTGTGCGCCATGCTGGACAGCCAATTTCCGGCCTTTCGCCGCGAAATGATCGTGGTGAATCACCATCCGCAAGGGGGCAAAGGAAAAACACTGGCCAATACCCATGAATACATGATTGCCCTCCTTCGCAACGACTCGGATTTGACGCTCAGGGGCCGCGTGGTGAACGATGATGTGGAGTATCGTCCGTTCAAACGAAGCGGCACGGCCGAAAGCAACTTTCGTTACGCGCGACCGAACAGTTTTTATGCGCTGCTGGTGGATCCGAAAACGAAACAAGTGGTCGGTTCAGAACCGCCGCCGCCCCTCGGTTCGCCGTATCCAACCGAGCCGTTCACCAAAGAGGGATGGTTGAGAATTTATCCCATTGGCGCCGACGGACAGGAGCGAGTGTGGCGAAGGTCCTATGAAAAGTGCCAGTCTTTAATCGATGAAGGAAAACTGATCTGTTCGGAAAGTGGAACGATCTACCAAATCATCGCGTCCGGCGAACGAACGCCTGCTTTGTTTACGAATTGGGTCGATCCCCGTTACAATGCCGGGACATATGGCGCCAATTTGCTGCGAGACATGATGGGAGCGCAAAACGCGTTTTCGTATCCGAAATCGGTATACACGGTCGAAGATGCGATTTTTGCGCTCGGGGACCCGTCGGAGCCGGCGGTTGTCCTCGATTTCTTCGCCGGTTCCGGCACGACGGGCCATGCGGTGATCAACCTCAACCGCGAAGACGGCGGGGAACGGCAATTCATCCTGGTGGAAATGGGGGAACACTTTGATTCGGTGCTTCTGCCCCGCATCGCGAAAGTGATGTTTGCGCCAGAGTGGAAAAATGGCCGGCCGAAACGGCTGCCGACGCCGCAGGAGGCGGCCCGTTCGCCCCGTTTGGTGAAAATTTTGCGCCTCGAATCGTATGAGGACGCTTTGCATAACTTGGCTTCGCCGACCACCGTCGAACGGGCGGCTGTTCGGGACAAAGCCATTCGCGAACTCGTCGGGGACGATCACGTTCTGTTGCGCTATTGGACAGAAGGACTTGTCCAGGAAGCGGAAACGTGTCTGCGTGCCCTCGATTTGCGTCATCCGTTCCGTTACAGTTTGGAGGTTTTGACCGAGGACGGTCCGGTCAAAAAGCCGGTGGATTTGGTGGAAACGTTCAATTATTTGTACGGCCTCCGCGTCATTCGGTATGCCACTTGGGAGAACGAGGGCCGTGCGTATCGCGTGGTCAAAGCCACGAACCGTGAAGGGACACGCCGCATCTTGGTCATTTGGCGGGACATGGAAGGGCTGGACGTGGCAAACGAACGGGTGTTTCTGCAAGACCGCATCCGGGACATGGAACGGCAAGGCGAAAGCTGGGATGAAATATGGATCAACGGCGATTCGATGGCGCCGGGGGTCCAGTCTTTGGATCCGTTGTTCAAAGCGCTTATGATGCACGGA
>PKQY01000064.1 GCA_017577895.1 Bacillota bacterium | reverse complement strand
TACCGGATGTACCGGTCGAATCCGGAGAAATGCAAGCATTGTCCATTTTTGACCCGGTGCACGGAGAGCAGAGATTATACCAAACGCATCAGTCGGCACATTTGGGCAGGGTATGTGGAAGAAGCCGACCACCTGAGACACACCGCAGAAAACAAACGCTTGTATGCGATGCGGAAAGAAACGATTGAACGGGTATTTGCCGATGCGAAGGAGAAGCATGGCATGCGATGGACGACCTATCGGGGATTGGAGAAGGTATCCATGCAGGCGATGCTGACTTTTGCTGCCATGAATCTGAAAAAATTAGCCACCTGGCTATGGAGGTCAGGTGGCTTGAACGGTCGAGATTTATTTTTTCTTTCAAAATGGCTGTTGCAACGCACCTTTGTGCGATTTGTTCCGTTGAAAAGAGGGTATTTGTCAACAATCTGACATCCTTGTTCCACTGAGAACAAGGATGCGGATGCCGTTATGCGCTGACAATGCCCAACCGTTTGACGAGAATTTCGTACATGATTTGGGTCGTACCCCCTCCGATGGCTTGGATGCGGGCGTCTCGCCAATATCGTTGTGCCGGTGCGTCGTCGGTCCAGCCGTTTTCGGCAAAAATTTGCAGGGCCCCATCGGTCACCCGGCGGACCATTTCTCCGGCATACGCTTTGGCCATGGTCGTTTCAACGACCGCGTCCTTCCCCGATGCATATCGATACAAGGCGGCATACGTCAACTGCCGGGCCTTTTCCACGTCCATCGCCATGTCGGCCAGCAGTTGCCGCTGGGCACACAGGTTCGAAGAACCTTCAGCCTTCCGCTGCCTCAACCACGCCCGGGCATCGGCCAATGCCCGCTCTGCCTGCGCAATGCTGGACAAGGCCAACCAAATCCGTTCCCACTGAAAATTGCTCATAATGTAATAAAACCCTCGGTTTTCCTCACCCAACAAATTTTCCGCCGGTACGCGGACATCTTCAAAAATGAGCTCCGCCGTATCCGACGCCCGCCAGCCTAACTTTTTCAAACTTTTTCCTACCTTAAACCCCGGCCAGCGGCTTTCGACGATGAACAGGCTGACGCCGCGGTGGCCGCGGGAAGAGTCGGTTTTGGCCGCCACACAGACGTAATCGGCATGCACGCCGTTCGTAATGAAGATTTTGCTGCCGTTGAGAATGTACTCGTCCCCCACGCGCCGGGCCGTCGTCGTGATGCCCGCCACATCGGACCCGGCGTTGGGCTCGGTGATGCCCAAGGCCGCGATCATTTCGCCCCGAATGGCCGGCGCCAGATATTTTCGTTTTTGTTGGTCATTGCCGTATTTCCACACCGGGGTCATGGCGATGTTGGCGTGGGCTCCAATGGCGGCCGCCACGCCGCCGGAACCGCATCGGGACAATTCTTCGATGAAGATGGCCTCCGCAATATACCCTTGATCCGAACCCCCGTATTCGGCAGGAAATTTCAAGCCCAAAAAACCGCATTCGCCGCACCGGCGGAAAAATTCCCGCGGCGTTTCGCCTTTCTGTTCCCATTCATCGACGTAAGGCATCACTTCTTCGGCGACAAATTGACGGACGCGCTCCCGAAAACGGTGGTGTTCTTCCGTAAACAGCCAATGGGTCACCGTATCCCTCCTTCTGTTCACCCGACCAACAGTTCCCCGAGGTGGTCTTTCAACCGTTCATCGCTGCCGCCGCTCATCCGAAACCAACGGGTGTCCCGCCAGACCCGTTGGATGGGATACTCCATCATATACCCGTAACCGCCAAACAGTTGCAGGGCCCGATCCGCCACCCAATGGGCCATCCGGGCGCTGGACAGCTTGGCCATGACCGCCTCTTTGCCGCAGTCCAGACCTTGCACATAACGATACGCAGCGGTATAGACCAATTGCTTCACCGCTTCGATTTCCACTGCCATTTCCGCCATCAGGTGGGACAACGTTTGAAATTGCGCGAGAGGGCGTTGAAAGGCCGTTCGTTCGCGTGCATACTCGCGGGCCCGCTCAAAGGCGTATTCCGCCAGCCCCACACAAACCGCCGAACGCAGGAGACACTCCCGTTGCCACAGGTGCACCATCGTCGCAACCCCCTCGCCTTCTTTTCCCAACACGTGGTCTTGTGACAGACGTAGCTGGCGGAATTCGACGTCGGCCACATCCAACGTCCGCATGCCCGTAAGGGTCCGCCTTTGGCTGATGCAAATTTCCGGCCGATCCGTTTCCGCCACAAACAACGTCCATCCATGGTTGCCCGCTGCATCCGCCGTCGGGGCCGCAAAGACGATAAAATCCGCCTGTGAAGCGTTGGGCACGAATGGTTTTTTCCCGCTGATGACCCACTCGTCCCCAACTTTGACCGCCTGTAACGGAGCGCTTGCACCAGGATGGCCGTCCAGGATGGCGTAAGCGGCCAGCTTTGTTCCGGCCAAGGCGGGTTTGGCATACCGCTCCACTTGTTCCGGTGTTCCCCATTCCACCAAGGGCGCCACCGCCAGTTCGGTGTGGTACAACAAACCCATGACAAAACCGCCGGTACCGCTGCGGCCCAATTCTTCTGCCAGTAGGATGACCGCATAATCGTCGCTGTCCTGTCCCCCTGCTGCCGCCGGATAGGACATGCCCGACAAGCCCAGTTGCGCCATTTGCGTCAGCAACTGCCGGGGGAAAAGGCCCGCCTCTTCCCACGCTTCCACATGGGGCTCGATTTCGTTCTTCACCCAGCGGCGCAACATATTTCGCAACGCTTCATGTTCTTCTTGCATGAACGGCGGATGTGGCATGGCGCTCCTCCTCCCACAAACCTTCTCCACTCCGAAAAAACCTAAATTCCCGCTCGATTTTTTATATTTTGTAAAAAGTTCGCATCATACATCCCGGCTTGAAAATCCCGGTCGCGCAAAATGTCCAGCAACAAGGGCACATTCGTCTTTAATCCTTCCAACTTCATGTTCGACAACACGCGAATCATCCGTTCTATCGCTTCCTGCCGACTGGCACCGCGGGTGATCACTTTGCCGATCATGGGATCGTAAAACGGCGTCACCGTGTTCCCGGTCTCCACGGCCATTTCGTAACGGGCACCTTCCGGCAGTTCCAGATGGGTTATCGTCCCCGGCGAAGGGTAAAACGTTTCGGGATCTTCGGCATAAATTCGGCATTCGATGGCATGGCCGGTAGGTCTCAAGTCGTTCTGGTCCAGCCCCATTGGCTGTCCGGCAGCGATACGCAGTTGCAGCTCCACCAAATCCAATCCGGTCGTCTCTTCCGTCACCGGATGTTCCACTTGCAAACGGGTATTCATTTCAAGAAAGTAGAAATTCCTGTCCCCGTCAAAAATAAATTCCATGGTGCCCAAATTGGTATACCCGATGGCTTCCATGCCCCGAAGCGCCGCCGCATACAAGGACGAACGCTGTTCATCGTTTAAAAAGGGCGACGGCGTCTCTTCCACGACTTTTTGGTGGCGCCGCTGGATGGAGCACTCCCGCTCAAACAAATGGATGCCGCGGCCGTGCTCGTCCCGGGCCAGTTGCACTTCAATGTGGCGAGGTTGGCGGATCCATTTTTCCAGGAATACTTCACCGCTGCCAAAATACGTCTGGGCCCGCTGGCGGACCGAAGCGAATACTTTTTCCAGTTCTTCCGGCGTTTGGACGAGCTGCATGCCAATCCCGCCGCCGCCGGCGCTGGCTTTCAACATGACGGGATAGCCTAACTCTTCGGCAATGCGTTGGGCCTCTTCCACCGTCGGGATATCTTCATCCCAGCCAGGAACGACGGGGACACCCGCCTCCCGCATTCTCCGCCGGGCTTCGATTTTGCTGCCCATGGCTTGGATGACTTCCGGCCGGGGCCCGATGAAGACGATCCCCCGTTCTTGACACCGGCGGGCAAATTCGGCGTTCTCTGACAAAAAACCGTACCCGGGATGAATGGCGCAGGACTTGGTCTGTTCGGCAATCTCCAAGATTTTTTCCATGTTCATATAACTTTTCGCGGCCGGAGGCGGCCCCAACCACACCGCCTCGTCGGCCTCCCGGACAAATGGCAGGGAAGCGTCGGCCTCTGAGTATACCGCCACCGTGGCGATGCCTAATCTCCGGCACGTTCGGATAATGCGCCGGGCAATTTCCCCGCGGTTGGCGATCAACACTTTTTGAAACATGACCCCCACATCCCTCCTGCGTATCCTCCATCAGACGAGGACGACCACCACATCGCCTTCCTGCACAAAGTCGCCTTCCGCCACCCGCACTTCTTGCACCGTCCCGCTTTCTTCCGCAACGACAGGAATTTCCATTTTCATGGATTCCAAAACGATCACTTCATCTCCCGCATGGACCTGATCTCCCGGCTTGACCAACACTCGAAACACCGTCCCGCTCATACTGGCCGTAATCTCCATTCCACATCCCTCCTGTTGCGTCTTTTTCACATCGGTTTCCTGCCCAGCGGAATTTAAGACGACGTTTTGTTCAAAACGCCCCTGGCGGCTGTCACATTTACACCGGGTGCACCGGATTTCGTTTGGCGGGTAAAGACACATCTTTGCTTTCATACAGCCGGAACCGGCGAATCACTTCCTGGCGCAGTTGTTCAAACGGGATGATCTCATCGACGATCAACTCCGAAGCGACCCGGAAAATGTCGATGTCGGCGGCATACGCCTGCCGTTGACGGGCGATGAACTCCGCCCGTTCTTCTTCCGGCAACTCCTGAATTTTGTTGTAATACACCGCATTGACCGCCGCCTCCGGTCCCATGACCGCGATGGACGCCGACGGTAAAGCAATGCAGGCGTCCGGTTCAAAGGCCGGCCCGGCCATGGCGTACAACCCGGCGCCGTAACACTTGCGGACGATGACCGACAACTTCGGCACCGTCGCCTCCGAAACGGCGGCAATCATCTTGGCGCCGTGGCGGATGATGCCCGCCCGCTCTACTTGCGACCCGATCATGAAACCGGGGACGTCGGCCAAAAACAACAACGGAATGTTAAAGGCGTTGCACAGCCAGATGAACCGGGCCGCCTTGTCCGCCGAATCGATGAACAGTGTTCCCCCTTTCACTTTCGGCTGGTTGGCCACTATCCCCACCACTTTTCCGTCGATGCGGGCCAATCCGGTAATGATTTCCGGCGCAAACAGCTTTTTCACTTCAAACCAGCTGTCCCGGTCAATGATGCGGTCAATCAACTCGTACATGTCAAATGGGGCGTTTTGGTTCTCGGGGATGATCTCGTCGATGCGACGGCCTTCCACCGGCGGCCGCGCTTCCGTCACGGGCGCTTTTTCCCGGAAATTTTGCGGCATGTACGTGAGATACCGTTTACACACTTCAATGGCTTCTTCTTCCGACTGCACCAACACATCCCCTAACCCGCTGACGGTACAATGCATGCGGGCTCCGCCCATCTTGTCCATGGTGACCTTTTCGCCAATCGCCACTTCCACCATCCGGGGCGAACCGAGATAGGCGCTGGCGTTGTGCTCCACCATGATAACGAGATCACAAAACGCCGGCACATACGCCGCTCCGGCCGGAGACGGCCCAAACAAAATCGCGATTTGCGGCACGACACCGGACAATTGGACTTGATTGTAGAAAATGCGTCCCGCGTGTCGCCGACCCGGGAACATTTCGATTTGATCGGTGATGCGCGCACCTGCCGAGTCGATCAAGTACACAATGGGAATTTTCAAGGCCATGGCCTTCTCTTGAATGCGAATGTTTTTTTCCACCGACTTGGCGCCCCACGACCCGGCCTTGACGGTGGAGTCGGCGGCAAAGAAACAGACCGGCCGACCGCCAATGGTACCAATGCCGGTGATGGTGGCATCGGCCGGCAAGTCCGGGTGCTCGCAGTTGGCAAACAATCCGTCTTCTACAATGGAACCCGGATCAAACAACAGTTCCAAGCGCTGGCGGACGAACATTTTTCCTTGTTCGGCGTTTTTGTCGTGATATTTTTGCGCACCGCCGCGCATGATGCGTTCTTTTTCTGCGAGCAATTTTTCGTTCATAGCTTGGACCATCGATTGTCCTCCTTAATTTCAGTCAACCATTGGTTCATATTTCGTCATAAGCAATTTGCGTGCCAACTTTACGTCTAACTTTGTCACCATAAAAACAAAAAAGATATTGACAGTACAATATGCATTTGTACAAGTGTTTATATTTTTAGACACTTGTTTATCGTCACCCCTCTCCTAAGTGACGATACATCTCACGCAATTTAAACTTGGTGATTTTCCCCGATGGCGTACGGGGAAGTTCTTGCACAAATACAACGTGTCGCGGGGTTTTATATCCGGCAAGATGTTCTCGACTGTAACGGATGACTTCTTCTTTGGTCAATTGACTCCCGGGTTTGGGAACAATCACGGCACAAACGGTTTCTAAATATTTTGGATCTGGAACACCGATGATGGCCACATCCTTGATGGCCGGATGGCGAATCAAAATATCCTCCAATTCGGCCGGGTAAATATTTTCACCGCCGCTCCGAATCATATCCTTTTTCCGGCCCGAAATGACCAAATATCCGTCTTCATCGATATATCCTAAATCTCCGGTTTTACACCATCCATTTACAAAAGTCTCTTTTGTCGCTTCGATTTTTTGCCAGTACTCTTTCGCCACCGCAGGACTTTTGATACAGATTTCACCAATCTCTCCCCTTTTTAATGGCTGACCCGAATCACCGATAATTTTAATTTCTACCAATGGCAACGGGCGGCCGACAGTATTTCCCTTCTGCGCCGCATCCTGCGGATCCAGGGCAGCAGCAATGGGGGTCCCTTCCGTCAATCCATAAACTTGAATTAAGCCAATATGTGGAAATTGTGTATTTAAACGCTCAATGGCCCAAGGCATCAGGGGATCTCCACCGGAGAGGATGGCTTTGAGGTGGGTGAATGAAAATAAATCCAAATCATGTAAATTCAACATGTCATAAATCATAAAAGGAAAAAGAAAAACATGCGTTACTCGCTCTTTTTCGATTACTTTCAAAATTCTCCGGATGTCAAAGCCACCGCTCTTCGTGATGACGACGCGGCCACCGACCAACAAAGTCGGCAGGGCTAAATCTTCTAAGGCACCGACATGATAAAGCGGGCCTGTTGTCATGCTGACATCATTGGCACATAGCCCCCATTTCATCACCTGCATGGCCGCAAACCAGAGCGTGTTATCATGGGTCCAGAGGGCACCTTTCGGCCTACCCGTTGTCCCCGAAGTATACATCAGCATGACCGGATCTTTTCCTTCCAGCGGAATCCGATCATCGAAAACCGGCTCTCCGTCGTACAAAATGTCCCAAGAATCGCACCAATCCGGACATTCTTCCCCATCTTGGCACAAACAAATGTATTTCTCGACGGGTACCCCGTGACGAATCGGCGCAATCCGTTCCACAAACGCCGACTGCATACATAACACTTTGGTTCCCGAATCCATCAGCGCATACGCCAATTCTTCGCTGACCAAACGGAAATTGAGCCGTACTGCAATCGCCCCGAACTTGGCCGCTGCAAAATACACTGCCCAATATTCCAAACAGTTGTATAAAAGAATCCCGATGCGATCGCCTTTTTTGACCCCCAATTTTAAAAACACGTTGGCATACCGATTGCTGATCTCATGCAACTCTTGATACGTCCACCGCGGACCATCCTCTAATTGCAGGGCCACTTTTTGTGCGTCGATCAGGCAAGACTCGATAGTGTCCCGTCAAGTGGTGGAAATTCTGCTATAGAGAAAGAAAGGCGATCTTATTTCTGTAAAACTGCCGCAGGTGCTAGTGGCTGGACAGTTTTGCCGGTTAGTTGTCTCATGGACTCCAGG
>PKQY01000063.1 GCA_017577895.1 Bacillota bacterium | reverse complement strand
CGGTAATATCCTGTCCCTTGAACAAAATTTTCCCTTTCTTGACCGGAACCAGGCCGGAAATGCTGTTCATGATGGTCGTTTTCCCGGCCCCGTTGGCCCCGATGAGGCCCACGATCTCCCCTTCGGCCACCTTCAGGTTGACCCCGCGCACCACATCCCCGGAATCGTAGGCGATCCACAGATCCTGCAGCTCAAGCATCGAAATCACCTCCGAGGTACGCCTCCCGGACGACGCTGCTCTCCCTGACTTCCGCCGGTGTCCCCCGGAAGATCAGCTTCCCGTAGTCCAGCACGAATATTTCTTGGCACAAATTCATGACCACGTCCATGTCGTGTTCGATCAGCACCACCGTCAGTCGGAAATCTTCCCACATCTGCCGGATGAGCTGCACCAGTTGCTGTCCTTCGTACGGGTTCATCCCCGCCGCCGGCTCGTCGAGAAACAATACCCGCGGGCCGGCCGCCATGGCCCGGACGATTTCCAACCGGCGCCGTTCGCCGTAAGACAGGGCCGTCGCCGGGGCGTGCCGCTTTTCGTACAGACCGAAGGTGTGAAGCAGATGTTCGGCTTTTTCCCGGATTTCCCGTTCCCTTTCGCGCAGGGCGCGGGCGCCGAAGATGGCGTGCCACAAGCTCACGTCGGACTTTTGATGAAACCCCGCCAACACGTTCTCCCAAACGGACAACCCCTTGAACAGGCGCAAGTTTTGGAAGGTCCTCGCCACCCCTCGGCGGGCAAACTCATCGGGCCGTTTTCCCGTCACGTCCTCTCCGGCGATCTCAATCTTGCCGCCGGTCGGCTTGACGGCTCCGGTCAGCAGGTTAAACAAGGTCGATTTCCCCGCACCGTTGGGCCCGATCAACCCGACCAATTTCCTTTCCCCAATCTCGAGGGTGACGTTGTCCACCGCCCGGACTCCGCCGTAATACTTGCACAAACGCTCCGTCTTCATGATCACCGGATCCATCGTTGTTCTCCCGCCCCATCAATGTGAATTGAAAGTGGTTCGGCTTTTGCCAAGGATGCCCTGGGGCCGGAATAAAAGAATGATCACGAGCACGACACCGTATATCAACATCCGGTAATCGGAAAACTCCCGCAACAGTTCGGGGATCGAAGACAACAGCACCGCGCCCAGAACCGGCCCGAACAACGTATGCATTCCTCCGACGACCACCATGGCCAAAATCATGAACGACTCCATCGGACTGAAGGTGTCATAATTGATGTACGACATGTAGTGGGCAAACAGGCTGCCGGCCAGTCCCGCCAGCCCGGCCGAAATCGTAAAAGCGGTCACCTTGAACCGGACCACATGGACGCCGAGGGTGGCCGCCGCAATTTCATCTTCGCGAATCATGTTCAACGTTCGCCCGAAGGGGGAACGGTATATCCGCGACAACCCCCACAAAATAAGGAGCAACAGCATCAGCGTAAAATAATACATCTTCACGTCCGTATCCAGTTGGACGGAAAAAAACGAAACGTACGGAATGCCCGGAATGCCGTTGGGCCCGTTCGTGACGCTTTCCCAGTTCAACATCACCATCTGGACCACGATGCCGAAGGCCAGCGTCGCCATGGAGAGATAATGGCCTTTCAAACGAAGCACCGGGATCGCAAACAGAAATCCGATGGCGGCGGACATCACGATGGCAGCGGCAAAGCCGACGAGAAACGGCAAGGACGCCTTCGTGGTCAACAATGCCGAAGTATATGCGCCGATACCGAAAAAAGCGGCATGACCCGCGGAGACCAGACGAACCTGTCCGACCAAAAGCCCCAGGCTGGTGGCCAATATCGCAAAGATGCAGGAAATCACACCGATGCGTTGGTAATAGACGTTGGATACGACGAGGGGGTACAGCAAGACGAAAACGAAAATCAATGCCCCTGCGACCTTTTTTTTCATAGTTTCTCCTCCACGGATCGACCCAGGATTCCTTGCGGCCGAAACAACAGCACGGCGATGACGATGGCCATGGCCACCGCATCCTGGTAGGCGACATTGATGTAACTGGCGGTGAACACCTCCAAAATCCCCAGGGTCAAGCCGCCGATCACCGCCCCGGTCATGTTCCCGAGGCCGCCGAGAATCGAAGCCGCAAAAGCTTTCAGACCCATGGAAAATCCGAGTGCCGGATAAAAAGCGCCGTACAAAGCCCCGACCAGGGCGGCCGCCGCTCCCGCCAGTGAAGAGCCTACGGCAAACGTAATCAAGATAATCCGTTCGGTCTGAATGCCCATCATGCTGGCCGTCTGCGGATCGCTGGCCGTCGCCCGGACGGCCCGGCCCGTCCGGGTGCGGTACATCCAAAAATTGAACAGGAGGACAAGCAAGACGCACGCCAAAAGAATGGCGGCGCGGATTCCGGCGATCTGTATCCCGCCGACATGCAAATCCCCGATGTGGACACCTAAACTGAAATTGAGCTGTTCGGGCCCCCAAATATGCAGGGCCAAGTTTTGCAGAACGAGCGACATGCCGATCCCGCCGATGAGCGGAATGATTTCATCCGACTTGCGGTAAGGTTTGAACGCCGCCCGTTCGACAAGGACGCCGAGCCCTGCCGCCAGGACCATGCCCAGCAAAATGACCACCAGAAAAGGCAGTTGGCCGAACCCGAACACGGCGATGGTGACAACCAGATACCCCGTAAACATCAACACATCGCCGTGGGAGATGTGAAACAGGCGCAGCACGCCAAAAATGAGGGTGAACCCCAGCGCGATCAGCGCATAAACACCGCCCAACGCCAATCCGTTGATGATCTGTTCGACGATAACCATGCCCATACGCTCCAATCAACATGGTGATGAATCGAGAACCATTGGGCGATTGCCAACAGCCGCTGCACAACAACCGCAGCGCGTCCGTCATTCGTAAAGGACAAATTGCCCGTTTTTGACGACCAAGTTGTAATAAGGCTTGTTCGTGTCATCCCGTTTTTCATCGAATTTGATTTCTCCCGTAACAACCGGAAAACCGTTCAATTTCTCCATCGCGTCACGGATGCCTTCTCGGGTCGGACCGCCTTGTTTAATTCCTTCCAACACGGCAAGGGTCGCATCATGCGCCAGTGCGTTGAAGTAACCCGGTTCATAGCCGAACATTTCTTTGAAATCTTCGACGAACGTCTTCACCCGCTCATTGTCCGCTTTGGCGTAGAACAGCGCATCTAGATAAACGCCTTCGACGACATCTCCGGCCGCCAAGAAACCGTCGGAAGCAAATGTCGCCGAACCCATAAAGTCCGCTTGGATCCCCATTTGTTTGGCCTGTTTAATAATCAGAATCCCTTCGTTATACAGACTTCCAAGATAAATCAAGTCCGGATTTGTTCCCTTGACCTTGGTCAGCGCGGACGTATAGTCGATGTTTTGTCCCGGAGGATAAGAATCATAAACGGTGATTTCCGCCCCAAATTCCTCGGCGTATTTTTTAAAGGCTGAAGCGTTCGCTTGTCCCCAGTCTGTATTGATGTACAAGACGGCGATTCTTTTCTTGTTCAGCTTGTTGACCGCAAAATCGGCCAAATTTTTCCCTTCCATGTCCTGCGTCGTCGAGCTGCGGAAAATCCATTTCGTCTCTTCTTTCGTGATATCCGGATGCGATGCCGTCGGCGTAATCATCGGCACTTTGTAACGCTCGTAAATCGGGATGCCGGCAAAGGTCGCAGTACTGCTCCAATGCCCGATAACCGCCAGCACTTTCGGATCGGACGCCAGTTTTTGGGCGACATTGGCCGCTTCTTTCGGATCGTTTTTGTCGTCTCCGAAGACGAGCTTGACCTGCCGGCCGTTATACCCGCCTTGTTCGTTGAACTTGGCGACGGCCAATTCCGCGCCTTCCTTGAACGCCTTGCCGTACTCGGCACCGTTGCCGCTCATGGGCCCGGCCACCGCAATGACGATATCGTCTTGCGCGTTGGCTTCTCCCGAGCCTCCGCTTTCAGCCGAGCCGCCGCATCCGGTCAGGATCAACGCAAACGCCAAGACGAATGAAATGAAACACGAAATGCGCTTTGCTTTCGTGCCCATCTTCCGATTCCTCCTCGTTTGTGAATGGCCTTACGTGCCGGCCGTGCTGTACAAACCTCTGCCGACCGCGATTTTTTTGCCCGCGCCGTTCGTCACCGTGATATCGGCAACGCCCAACGTTCGGCCGCCTTTGACGACGGCAGCCTCGGCGAACAAATCGCCTTTTTGCGCGGGACGCAAATAATCGATCCGAAGGTCGACGGTCGGCAAACCCCGGCCGTACACGGTGATGAGGGCAAAATCACCGGCGACGTCGATGAGCGATGCGATCACGCCGCCGTGAATGTACGTGCCCCCTTCATCCCCCAAAAAATCGTCCCGATAAGGAAGCCGAAGCTTCACGTAGCCTTCTTTCGCCTCTTCCAACTGCAGCCCGAGAAACTGGTGAAAACGCGGGCGGTGCAGCAATTGCAACAATCGTTCCCGTTCGATGCTCATGTCGCGCTTATCCTTTCTCTTCCAGCATTTTTGCCAGGGCCGCTTTGTCGATTTTGCCCGTGCCGGATAAGGGGAGCTGTTCCAAAAAAATCACCTTGCGCGGATGGGCGTAAGCCGGCCCGTGTTGCAAAAAGAACGTCTTGACCTCTTGTTCGTCCAAGGTGGACCCCGGCCGCTTCACCACGAAAGCCGCCGGCACTTTCCCTTTGATTTCGTGGCGCATCGCCACGACACAGACATCGGCGACATCGGGATGCCGCAGCAAAATATCCTCGATTTCTTTCGGGTAAGCGTTTTCTCCGCCGATGATGATCATGTCGTCCTTGCGGCCGACGATATATCCGTACCCGTCCTCGTCCAGCCGGGCCAGATCGCCGGTCTTCAGCCACCCGTCCGGAGTGATCCGCTCTTTGGTCACCTCGGGCAAATTCCAGTAACCCTTGGCGACACCGGGGTTTTTCACCCACAACTCGCCGACCTCCCCGGCCGGCAAATCCCGTTCTTGGCCGTCGGTGCTGACGATGCGCACCTGACAGCCCGGAATCGGCAAACCGGCCGAACCTTGTTTGCGCACCCCCTTCCGGGGCGAAACCAGCACCTGCGGCCCGCCCTCGGTCAGCCCGTACGCCTTTTTGGCATCATGTCGAAAACGTCGTACAATTTCGTTTCCGCTTATGATAAAATGATAGAACAAGCGGTTGAGCGATCGCTCAGTTTTTGCACCCGAAAATCGAGCGAGCGCTCAGTTTGTATACGGGGAGGACGTACACATGCCAAAACTGTTTTCCGAAGAACATGAACTGTTTCGCGACAGTTTGCGGCGTTTCCTCGAAAAAGAAGCGGTTCCCTATTATGACCAATGGGAAAAAGAGCGGGAAATTCCCCGGTCTTTTTGGCGCAAAATGGGCGAACAAGGCTATTTGGTGCCTTGGGCGGAAGAGCAATACGGCGGTTCTGAAACCGACTTTCTCTACTCCGTCGTCATCGCCGAAGAACTGGCCCGCGTCGGCGCCAGCCTCATCGGCATCGCCCTGCACAACGACATCGTGGCCCCGTATTTGGCCACTTATGGCACGGAAGAACAAAAGGCCCGCTGGCTGCCGCGCTGTGTCAGCGGCGAAACGATTCTCGCCATCGCCATGACGGAGCCCGGCACCGGTTCCGACCTGGCCGCAGTAAAAACGACGGCCATCCGCGACGGCGATCATTACGTGATCAACGGCGCCAAGACGTTCATCACCAACGGCATGTTGGCCGACTTGGTGGTCGTCGTCTGCCGCACCGATCCTGACGCCCAACCGCCGCACCGGGGCATCAGCCTGATCGTGGTGGAGCGGGACACCCCCGGCTTCACCCGCGGGCGCAAATTGGAAAAAATGGGCCTGCACAGCCAAGACACGGCGGAACTGTTTTTCGACAACTGCCGGGTGCCGGTGGCCAACTTGCTCGGCGAAGAAGGAAAAGGCTTTTATTACCTCATGGAAAAACTGCAACAGGAACGGCTCATTGTCGCCATCCAGGCCCTGGCCGAAACCGAAAAGATGTTCGAAGAGACGCTGGAATACGTCAAAACCCGCCACGCCTTTGGACGACCCATCGGCACGTTCCAGCACAACGCCTTCAAAATGGCCGAAATGGCCACCGACATCGCCCTGGCGAGGAGCTTTCTCGAAAACGTCATCCGGGACCACATGGCCGGGGAAAACGTAGTGACCCAAGTATCCATGGCCAAATGGTGGATCACCGACATGGCCAACCGCGTCGCTTATCAATGCCAACAGTTGTACGGCGGTTACGGATACATGGAAGAATACCCCATCGCCCGCCATTACCGGGACTTGCGGGTCAGCGCCATCTACGCCGGCACGAACGAAATCATGAAATCCATCATCGCCAAAAACTTGGGGCTGGCCTGAACGACCAGCCCCAATTCTGTTGGCACCAAGTCCCGCCGTTACAGCTCGACCGGCATCATCCCCAGCACCGTCACGCCTTCCGGCGTCACCCGGCAACGGTACGCATACACTTCCACACCCGCCGCCACGGCCTGCGTCAGCGCATGACCAAAAGCCGGATCCGCCTTCCAATGCGGGCGCAAAACGACGGCATCGTCCCGTTGGACAAACCAGACGACTGCCGCCCGGTAACCTTCCTGGACCAAAGACGCCAGCACTTCCACATGCCGCGTCCCGCGGTCGGTGGGCGCATCGGGAAACAAGGCGACGCCGTCTTCCACCAAATTACAAGACTTGGTTTCCACGTAACATTGATTGTCCAACACAAAATCGAACCGAACCCCCGCCACAGACGCCTCGCTCTGCCACCGGTCATACGCTTCAAACGGCGACAGGGCCCGCATGTCCTGTGCCCGGGCAAACAGCCGGTTGGGCATGTGGGCGTCCACCGATACCCAGCGTCCGGCATAGCGGACCAACAAGAGTGTTCCGGCCGTACGGCGCCCCGATTTACCGTGAAAATGGGCCAACCCCAATGTGCCGGGCGTCAGCAATTCCTGCATCCGGCCCGAATTGGGCAAATGCAGCGGCCACCTCTGCCCGTTTTCGTCATCGGCTTCCACCACAAACCGGTTCGCCCGCCGTACAACCCGCACCGGCATCAACGGCGAAGGAAAAGGAACAAACGGTTGCATGACAGGTTCATTTTCTCCTTGCTGTGTATAAGCCCATGGTTGTCAAAGTTCCTGGCTGTTTAAGCGGCTGAACTGCTCAGCGGCCTTCTTGCAAGTAACGCGTGTAATCGATGCCTTTTTTCTTCAAAAAGGCCTTCAACGCCTTATGATCTCGTTTCGGCGTCGCCATAATGTAACCGCGCAAAATAAGATCGCGGTCGATAACAGACGCCTGCTCCTGGAGGGCCAGTTCGCCGATCTTCGCTGCGATGGTCTGCTTGGCTGTCTCCCGAAACGGGGAAGGCACCGGTTTGACCAATTCGTTCAGAAACGCTTTCCCCTCATCCGTCCACAAGGGCAACGTCCGTTCAATCACATCGCGCTGCCGGTCCAATTCTGACATGCCGTCGGCTTTCGGCAAGCTTTTGAGAAATTTACGGAACATGAAAAAGCCGCCAATCGACATAAACACGAGCAAAAAAATCATCCACAACAAGATACCGATGCCAAACCACGTTTGTTGCACGGCCTCACCCCCGTTCCACAAAATTTTATCATACCCCCGGTCATCCGGCACCCGCATCGACGCTGCAGACTGAGTCAAGTTTTTGTGGGTGCTTTTCTTTTTGACAGTAGAATTTTTTCATCAACCTCTATCTTGCAAGCGTTTTCTTTGCTCGCTTCTCTTCTTGTTTGTTCTTTTTGTGGGTCTTTAAAAACCTCTCAGCCCTTTCAGAGCTTGGTATATGGGCGTTCCCGATGGTTGCAGCAGGTAGCGGATATTGTGGCGAGCGGTTTCTGTTGCCAT
>PKQY01000062.1 GCA_017577895.1 Bacillota bacterium | reverse complement strand
GCCTGGAGTCCATGAGACAACTAACCGGCAAAACTGTCCAGCCACTAGCACCTGCGGCAGTTTTACAGAAATAAGATCGCCTTTCTTTCTCTATAGCAGAATTTCCACCACTTGACGGGACACTATCATTGTTTTGAAATCTTCGCTCAAGTTAAAGTTCATTCTTGTCTGTTGCATCCTGTTGATCATACCCAGTACCTTTGTCGGAGCCGTCGGGTACGTTTTGTCCCGCAACGGACTTCATGAGCAAATGGAAGCGAATTTGATGAACAGTGTAAACATGGCTGTGGAACTCATTCGTACCCAGCAGGAACTGGTTCAACGGGGCGAACGAACGCTGACGGATGCGCAGGAGATGGTCAAGGAAACGTTGCTGGGGCCGAAACAGTCGGACGGCACGCGGCCGATCAATGCCAACTTGGATTTTGGGCCCAACGGCTATTTTTACATTTTGGATCGCAACGGCGTCTTGCTGGCGCACCCCCATCGAGAAGGGGATCGTCTCTGGGACGAGCAGGATGAACGGGGGCGGTATTATATCCAGGAAGTCATCCGGCGGGCTGAAGATGGCGGAGGGTTGACGACGTACAAATGGCCGCTGCCGGAAAATCCGAACCGGATCGAGGAAAAAGTGGTTTATTCGATGCTGGAGCCCAACTGGGGCTGGGTGGTGGCGGTCGGGGCTTACACAAAAGAGATCAATCGGCATGCCGATTTGCTGTTGAAAACGTTGGGGGCGACGCTGGCAATGGCCATCTTGTTGGGAGCCCTGGTGGCTTATGTCTATGCCAGCCGTCTATCCAATGCCATTCGTCACATCGAGCAACAAACGGCAGCGGTGGCGAGCGGCGACCTGTCGGTGCCGGAGCTGGCAGTGACCCGACGCGATGAACTGGGCCATTTGACCGAACACGTCAATCAAATGGTCGCCCACTTGCGGGAGATGATTCAACGGGTCAATCATACGGCGGTGCAGGTGGCTGCCACGTCGGAAAAGCTTTTGGCCAGCAGTGAAGAGACGACCCAGGCGGCCGAGCAAATTAGCGTCGCTATGAATCATGTGGTCAGCGGTTCTGAGAAGCAGGCGGGACAAATCGAACAGGCCAACGGTGTCGTCAACGAGATCATGAAGCAGCTGACGTCCTTGGCTGAAAGCATGGAACAAGCGCAGCAGGATTCGTTGAAAAGCGCCCAAATGGCCGAAGACGGAAGTGCCATGATGACCCAGTCGCAAGAGCAAATGAACCGGATCGGGGAAACGAACCAGTTGATGAATGACGTGATTCGTTCGCTGGAAGAAAAAGCGGCCCGCATCGGTGAAGTCGTGACGCTCATCACCCATTTTGCCGAACAGACGAATTTGTTAAGTCTGAATGCGGCCATCGAAGCGGCCCGGGCGGGTGAACACGGCCGGGGATTTTCGGTGGTGGCAGAAGAAGTGCGGAAATTGGCCGAACAGTCCAAGACGGCCGGCGATCAGGTGGTGGAGCTCATCGCCCAGATTCAACAAGAAGTGGCCCGCACCGTCGGTGCCGTCGAGGAAAATACGGCGGCGGTGAAATCGGGCATGCAGCTGTCCCGTCAGGCCGGCGAATCGTTTCGGGTCATTGCGGAACAGGTGACCGGATTGAAAGAACGGATTCATCACGTCGGCGGTGCTCTAAAAACGATGCGGGACGGTGCGGAACAACTGGTCACGGTGATGGACCAGGTGTGGAAATTTTCCCAGGAGACGACGGGATACTCGGAACAGGTGGCTGCTTCCTCGGAACAACAGTCGGCGGCCATGGAACAGGTGACGGCCATGGCGACCCATTTGAACGATACGGCCGGTGACTTGCAGGCGATGGTCGAACGGTTCAAAGTGTAAGGTTGCTTCATCATATACGGCGTTTTCCGGTGGCATATTAAGTGAAAAAGGAGTACATGCCATGGAGCGCCCTCCTGTCATCGAAAAGGGGACGGTACGCCATGATGGTGCGGGACCGTCCCTGTTTGTCCCGGAGCAAGTCTTTTTTGAACCGACGTCGTTGGAGTATCCGCTGGGTCGAAAACTGTATCGACAGATGCGGGACGCCGGAGTGCCCATCCGTATGACGACGAGCCATAACCAAGTGCGGGGATTGTCCGGTCAAGGCGATACCGAGATGTACCGCATGGCTAAAAAAACATTGGTCGTGGGGGTCAAGCGGTCGTTGCAATTTGAGTCGTCCAAGCCGTCGGCGGAATACGCCCTTCCTTTGGCGACCGGTTGTATCGCTCATTGTCATTATTGTTATTTAAACACGAATCTGGGCACGAAGCCGTATGTTCGGGTATATGTCAACGTCGATGAAATTATGGCTCGGGCCAAACAATACATGGACGAACGGGCGCCGGAAGTGACCCGCTTTGAGGCGGCCTGTACGTCGGATCCGCTGGCGGTGGAACATTTAACCGGTAGCTTGCAAAAGGCCATTCGTTTCATGGCGGAACAGCCATTGGGACGGTTACGATTTGTCACCAAATTTCACTTTGTCGATTCGTTGTTGAACATCCCTCACGGAGGACATACCCGCATCCGCTTCAGTTTGAATGCCGACTTTGTGGTGAAATATTTTGAACCGGCCACTTCCCCTTTGCAACAGCGAATTGAGGCTGCGGAAAAAGTGGCCCAGGCCGGGTACCCTGTCGGCTTTATTTTGGCGCCGCTGTACCGTTTTGAAGGATGGCAACAGCAGTATGTTCAATTGCTGGAACAGCTGGCCCGTCGACCGATGTTGCGGTATCATCCCGACGTGACGTTTGAGCTCATTCAACACCGCTTTACTTCGGTGGCCAAATCCATCATTTTGCAACGGTACCCGAAGACGAAACTCGACATGGACGAAAAGATGCGGAAAATCAAGCGGGGAAAATACGGCCGCATCAAGTATGTATATCGAGACGAAGAAGCAGCCGAGTTGCGGCATGTCCTGGAAGAGGCGATTGCCCGCTGTTTCCCTCAGGCGCGCATCGAATATTTTACGTAAGAGGGTACTGGAGATGGACAAGGGCGAGACGTTTTGTGTAAACGGAGCAGGCATGTTATCATGGATAGACGTGAATGATGGGGTAAGGAGAATCGAAGAAAATGGAACGTTCGTGGGGCTCGCGACTTGTCGAATGCCAGCTCTGTCCTCGTCTAGTAAAATGGCGGTGCGCAGTGGCGGGCAGGAATCCGAACTATGCGGCCGATGGTTACTGGTCCAAGCCGGTCAACGGCTTTGGCGATCCCGATGCTCGACTCGTCATCGTCGGTCTGGCACCGGGGGCCCACGGAGCCAATCGGACCGGTCGCCCGTTTACGGGAGATGCGGCAGGCGATTGGCTGTATCGGGCGTTGTATGAGGTGGGCATGGCGAGCCAGCCCCAGGCGGTCTCGGCGGACGACGGATTGATGCTGAGTGATGTATTTATCACTAACGCCGTCCGGTGTGTCCCGCCGGACAACAAACCGAGCAAGGAAGAACTACAGACGTGTCGAGCGTGGCTCCGGGAAGAGCTGGAACAGTTGGAACGCCTCCAGGTCATTTTAGCTTTGGGAAAGGCTGCCTTTAACAGCATCAAGACGTTGTATCGAGAACAAGGAGGCAACGTCCGAGGGATGGTCTTTGCACACGGTGCCGCCTATCCGTTGGGGGAAGGACGACCGGTGCTCATGGCCAGCTACCACCCGTCCCGCCGGAACACGAATACGGGATTGCTCACGTGGAAGATGTGGAAAGATGTGTTTGACACGATCCGTACTGTTTATTTAAAATCTTCTTAAAGGTTTTGGGTTGGTGAAAGGGGGCATCCCCGTTGAAAAAATGGTTCTTCTGCCGAGAAAGCGGCCGTCTCTGGCTGTATGTCGGAGCCGCTGCAGCAGTGGTCATTTTGCTGTTGGGCCAATAAAATGGCCATTTTTATTGAATGAATTGTCCTTGCATCTGTTCTGCTACCCATTGAACTCCTTCCAGGCCGCGGATATCCCGGGCACGCAGCGGGATGTATATTTTGCTCAGTCCCTGAAACTCTCGCTCGATCCATTCTAGATACTCGGCTTCCTGCGCCCGCCGCTGTGCCAAAAACGTGCCGTCGGCTTCTTTTGGCAACACGCGGTTGACGATGATCCCGCCCACCGTGATGTGATACTTCTCCAATATGCGCAACGCTTTGGCCGTTTCCAAAATCGGAAGCTGTTCCGGGTTGATGACGAAGAAAAAAGTCGTCTGCTGTGCATCCAACAAAATGTGTCGTGCTTGGGCAAATCGGTTTTTCCGCTGCAACAGCAGTTGGTAAACCGGATCGGTACGTTCTTCCCGCACTCCCACTATGTTGTTCCACATCCGGTTCATCTGTTGCACTTTTTCCCGCCGCATGAGCATCCCCTCGACCCAGATGCCCAACAGTTCTGGCAACGACAACAGGCGCAACGTATGACCTGTCGGGGCCGTGTCAAACACGACGTGGTCGTAATGTCCGTCGGCGTCGATGATGATGCGGACCAGTTCGTCAAACAACGCCGTCTCGTCGGCACCGGGAGAAGCGCTGGCAATATCCAGCTGTCGTTCCACTTCGGCCCATAAGTGGGGGGAGGCCAGGCGCCGCAAGTTGCTGCGCACTTCATCTAAATATTTTTTTGCTGCTTTTTCCGGATTTAACTCTCGTACCCACAAATCGGGGAGCAATTGTTTCGGCTCATCGCCTACACTCGTTTCCAGCAAATCGCCCAAAGAATGGGCCGGATCGGTGGAGACGAGCAACGTCCGGTGGCCGGCCATTGCCGCTCCGTACGCGTAGGCTGCCGAGCAGGTCGTTTTTCCGACCCCTCCCTTGCCGCCGAAAAATGTAATACGGGAATGGGGATGCCCCTGGTCGGTCGATGGGGTCGGACGGGAATCGATCGAGTGGGGATGGTCGGTGTGCCGGGGTCGTCTTTTTTTGAACAACGGCAAGCCACTCCCTCCTGCTTTCAGCAACAGCGAATTTCGTCCAACGGTGAACGCTCGTAACCCATCCGTCTGTGCCACGCATGATATTCTTCCAGCATGTAAGGAATCAGTTCCAGCGTGTAATAAGTGAGGGGGTTGGGAATGCCCAGCATTTCGGAACAGGTCAGCAGCATGAACACATCTTCTTCATCCCGCAGCTGCCGTCGGATGGATTGGCGGTACGGGGCGAAGTACAGCTCGTCGTAAAAGTGGTTGATATTTTTCCAAAGTTCTCGGATGCGCGGTATTTTCACAGTCATCACTCCATCAGTCGGAAAGTGAATCGTATTCAGCAACCAGTGGCTGGGAAAAATCGGTTCGGCGGGATGGATCATCCCGCCGAATCCATTTTATCCGGGCTCATGCGGAAGGGTCCAGGCTGGTGGGATGCTGTTTTTCCCGCCGTGCCGCAGCAATGCCTTCCAGGATGAGCCAGATGTTCAGCACGAGAATGATGCTGCCGACGATGACCAACAGCGTGTTGCCAGCCTTGATGTAGGAGCCGATGTTGATCAACATGCTGGACGTCGTCATGGCGACGATGACGATCATCGGAATCAGGGACACCAGGTAGTTTCTTTTCAGTCGCCACAAGATGAGCGTCAGAACGATGAGGGACAGACCGGCTGTCAGCTGGTTGGTGGTTCCAAACAGCGGCCACAAAATCATTCCACCGGCGCCGGGGTTGGACGGGTCAGCAAAGAACGCCAGCAGCACACACGTCAGAAACGTGAGGAGCGTGGCGACATTCGTATTTTTCAACACGGAAATGTGATACTGTTCGCCAATCTCCGACAAGATGAACCGTTGCAGGCGCATGGACGTGTCCAACGTCGTAGCCGCAAAGGCGATGATCATGATGGAGATGAACACGCTTCCGAACTCCTGAGGTATGCCGAGATTGGACAAAAAGTTGCTGGCGCCCAACACGAAGGCCGCCGTGCCGCCACCGCTGGCCGAAGCCCAGGTGCCGTAATGTTGGCTCCACTGTTCGAGCGTCGCAAAGCCGGCGGCGGTGGCCATGATGGATGCCAAGGCGAGCATGCCTTCTCCCATGGCGCCGAAGTAGCCGACGAAACGGGCGTCTGTCTCCTTGTCCAACTGTTTGGATGACGTACCGGAACTGACCAGGCCGTGGAACCCGGATATGGCCCCGCAGGCCACCGTCACGAACAACAGCGGTATGAGTGGCGGTGTGCCCTCCGGCACAGCGGTATTGATGGGCGGGGCGATAAAATTCGGGTTGGTGGCGAACAGGCCGATATAAATGACGATCAGGCCCAAAAACAGCAAGTGGGAGTTGATGTAATCCCGCGGTTGCAGCAAGAGCCAGACGGGCAATCGCGATGCGACGGCGCCGTACACCAACATGATGAATACCCACCAGGCGGTGCTGGACAGGCCGAAGATGGTTTCCGGCAGCGTGATGGGCAGCCAGACGCCCACGAAGATGAAACTAATGAGCAAAAGCAGGGCGATGACCGACGGCCAGAGCAGTTTGACTCCTTTTTTGTACACGAGAATGCCGACGGCGATGGCGACGGGAATTTGCAGCCAGTAAGGCAACACGCTGCCCGGGAAGTTGGTGAACAATCCGGCGATGGTGACAGCAAATACGGCGTTCACCATCAGCAGCAGAAAGAAAATGATTAACAAAAACAAGCCGACGGCGCGCTTGCCGATGACCGACTGGGTGATGGAACCGATGGACTGCCCCCGGTTCCGTGCCGACGCCCACAGCGTACCGAAGTCGTGCATCCCGGCGAAAAAGATGGTTCCCAACACGACCCACAACAGCGCCGGCAGCCAGCCCCAAATGACGGCAATAGCCGGTCCGACGATGGGAGCGGCTCCGGCGACCGAGCTGAAATGGTGGCCCCACAGGACGAATTTGTTGGTGGGCACAAAATCGACGCCATCGTTGAATTCGTGGGCCGGCGTTTTGAAATTCGGATCCAGTTGGTATACTTTTTCCGCCAAGTATTTGGAATAAAAACGGTAACCCAGAAAGAAGAGAAATAAACAGATGACCGTTACCAATACGGCATTCATAAACAGTCCCTCCTTTTTCCCAAAGATGGATTCGTAAGCGTTGTCATCGGCTGCCGATTCCCCCCTGTTGTGTCCTTCGGTCCCGCCTCCATGAAAAATTGGAGTGGATGAAGGATGTCATTTATGTTAACAAATAATCTGAAAGAAGACAATACATGTTATAATTGAATATTGCAGAGGTGAAGGAATCATGACGCAACGGTCCGGAAAACGTTCCTTTCCTGAATCGTACTTCCATGAAGTGGAACAGGAAATTGCAAAAATGGATTTGCGCCCGACGCTGAAACAGGCCATCTTGGACAACGTTCGCCGTCATTTGGAACGGCTGGCGAACGAACAAAAAGATCCGGTGGCCGTATTTGGGCCTCCCGGACATGTGGCCGCTCAAGTTCGGCGCCAATTACAGGAGCGAAAACGGCAGTGGCGCTTGCGTTTGTCGGCGTGGTTTTTGCTCTTTTGGGGTTGGGCGTTGACATTACAAGGGCTGTACGGAATGATGCAACACGAACTGGTTTGGTTCACTGTGGCTCAGTTGGTGTATTTGGTGGTGGGACCTCTCTTGCTGTTGGTCCTGTTGCAAGGGATGTTGGTCATCAACGACTGGCCCCAGGAACGACGGTGGTGGGCCTATGTCGGGTTGGCGGTGAGTGGGGCGGGGATGGCACTCGGTGCCGTGGGGTGGTCCATGACGTATGGCGAGGACAGCCTGCAGAAACCGCTGTTTGGGATGACGCCCTGGTTGAGTGTGGCTGTGGGCGCTTTCGTAGTCCTGGTCGGTTATCGTCTGTTGCGCCACAACCGCTGAACATCGATCAGGAAGATGTATCTTCCAAATATCTCCAGATCTGATCCAGGTGCTTTTCAAAATCAGCCAGTTTTTGTTCCAGGCGTAACCGTTCGTCTTTCAGTTGTTGCAGGTCCATCCCCGGCGGATTCGGCTGGGTCGACGACGAATGGATTTCTTGTTCCGGATAGCTGTGACAGGCGGTTAAACTGCATATGAGCGCCATGAGGACAATGACCGTCGCCCGCTGGAAGGGCAATGGCATCACGCCCCGCTCCCTTCGACTCGTTTATTGAATTAGACGTATAAAGAGGGCCAAACGTCTCGCAGTTGTCCTAGAAAATGATC
>PKQY01000061.1 GCA_017577895.1 Bacillota bacterium | reverse complement strand
TGAGTGCCAAAGTCACGCGTATCGGCTAACGGACGTCTATCGCAGCCTGTCAAAGCCGCGAAGCGTTCCATTTGGCCTTGACAGGCAATTGCTCAACACACTATTGAACTGCCCAGCAATCCTTTGCTGGGCATGCCACACGGCGAGTGACGGGGAGCAGGGGGCGTGCTTCCTGCGTCTCCCCCTTCGGGGGAAGGAATGAGGTATTCTAACCGAGGGCGAATTTACACACAAATATGGACTTGATCGCGACCCACGGAGACGGCTTGGGAGGCAGTTCCATCCAATATGGGAGATCGAAAGAAACGGAAGAAGCCATCATCACCACGGCGGTCAAAAACGCCAAACGGGCGAAAATCGGCGTGTTGTTGTTGCCGGGTATCGGTACCATTGATCATTTGAAGCGGGCGCGGGAATGGGGAGCTTCCGTGGCGCGGATTGCCACCCACTGTACGGAAGCCGACGTCTCCGAACAACATATCAAATCGGCCGTGGATCTCGGGATGGATACCGTCGGCTTCTTGATGATGGCGCATCGGGTATCACCGGAGAAGTTGTTGGAAGAAGCCAAAAAAATGGAGTCGTATGGCGCGCAAACGGTGTATGTCGTCGATTCCGCCGGTGCGTTGACCATGGATGATGTCCGGCGGCGGATTGCCTTGTTTAAGGAAAAGTTGTCGGTGGCCGTCGGGTTTCACGCCCACAACAATTTGTCCTTGGGCGTCGCCAACACGATTGTCGCCATCCAGGAAGGGGCCGACCGGGTCGATGCCAGCCTAGCCGGCATGGGGGCCGGAGCGGGGAACGCTCCCTTAGAGCAGCTGGTGGCCGTCATGAATAAGATGAACCTTCCCCACAACGTCGACCTGTACAAGGCGATGGACGCGGCCGAATACATCATGAAGCCGATGATGAAACGGCCCGTGCAAATTGATCGGTTAAGTCTGACGTTAGGTTACACGGGTGTTTATTCCAGCTTCTTGCTGTTTGCGGAGCGGGCCGGAAAAGAGTACGGTGTGGATCCACGGGATATCTTAATGCGATTGGCCGAATTGGGGGCGGTTGGAGGTCAAGAAGACTGGATTATCCCAGTGGCCCAAGAGTTGGCGAAAGAAAAACAGAATCAGGCAACCCATGCAAATCATTAATTTGATGTTGTTAGAAAGTTGTTAGAAAGGAGAAAGAGCATGGACGATCGTACGTTTCGGAATGCAATGGGTACTTTTGCCACAGGCGTCACGGTGATTACAACAAAGGTTGGGGACGATATCCACGGCATGACGGCCAATGCGTTTATGTCCATTTCTTTGAATCCTAAACTTGTGACCGTTTCCATCGATCATCGAGCGAAAATGTTGGAAAAAATTAAAGCGGCTGGAAAATATGCGGTCAATATTTTGTCGGAAAACCAAGTGGATATTTCTATGCATTTTGCCGGACAAAAACAGGCGGAACAGATTCAATGGGATGAGATCGATGGCCTGCCTGTGATTTCGGATGCCTTAACGAAAATCATTTGTGATGTGTATCAATCGTATGAAGTCGGCGACCATACGCTTTTCATCGGGGAAGTGAAAAAAGTTCAAATATCCGAAGGTAAGCCCTTGTTATTCTTCGGCGGAAAGTATGGGCGATATGAATCGATGCAAAATTAACGACGGTATCGTTTCGTCATATTAAAAAGGGGGAGATTGTGTGACGATCTGGAACGAATTGGCTGCAACCGAGTTTAAGCTTTATTACTTGAATGCCAATGGCATTAAAACGAGAGTGCTAGAAGCAGGACAAGGCGATCCGCTCATTTTGTTACATGGAACAGGCGGCCACATTGAGGCTTACGCCAGAAACGTCAAAGGATTGAGCCAATATTTTCGCGTCATTGTGATCGATATGGTCGGGCACGGTTATACGGACAAGCCGGACCGTCCTTACGGCATCGATGTGTACAGCGAGCACCTGTTAGGGGTGATTCAGGCTTTAGGCCTGAAAAAAGTCTTGCTGTCCGGTGAATCATTAGGAGGATGGGTGGCCGCCTGGTTTACAGCCCATTATCCCGGTTATGTCAAAGCCTTGATGTTAAATACTCCCGGCAATGTGAACAGTAAGCCGGAGGTCATGCAACGTTTGAAAGAGTCGACGATTAAAGCCGTTATCGAAGCCAACTATGAAAACGTGAAAAAACGGCTGGAATGGCTTATGTATGATAAGAGTCAGGTGACCGATGAGTTGGTTCAAATCCGTTACAATATTTATACACAACCTGAATACAAACGGGCCGTGTATAATATCGTCTATCTGCAAGAAATGGAGCCGCGCAAAAAGTTCATTTGGGATCCGAGTTGGTGCAGCAAAATTGATGTCCCCACCTTGATTTGCTGGACGGACCATGATCCTACGGCCACGGTTGAAGAAGGGCAAGTGATCAAAGAAATGATTCCCCATAGTGAATTTATTGTCATTGAAGGTGCCGGTCATTGGCCGCAATGGGAAAAAGTTGAAGAGTTTAATAAAGTGACCATCGAATTTTTTAAAAAATACAGTGGTGACTAACCACAATCCATGTAGAAAGAGGTTGGGCTGTGAACCTTATCGATAAAGGCTTCGAGCATCTCTGGAAAGCAGAGACCGAAAAAGTGACAGTGGCGCCTTTAACCGAAATGTTTCCCAATCTTACGGTTGAGGAAGCATACCAAATCCAGTTAAAAGTCATCGAAAAAAAGGTCCAACAAGGTCAGCGCATTGTTGGGAAAAAAATCGGCCTGACTTCACTGGCGATGCAACAACTGTTAGGGGTGGACCAACCCGACTACGGTCATCTGTTGGACAGAATGGAAGTCAAAAAAGGACAACCGGTCCCTGTTGAAGGCTTATTTAGACCAAGGATCGAAGCGGAGGTGGCATTCGTATTAAAACAAGATCTCCGTGGTCCTGGTATTACAATAGAAGACGTATATGAAGCGACCGATTACATTGTGCCTTCCTTTGAAGTCGTAGATAGCCGCATCACCAATTGGCGAATCAAGTTGGCCGATACGATTGCAGACAATGCGTCCAGCGGTTTGTTTTTGCTCGGAGAGCAAAAGTTTAAAGTGGAAGACGTTGATCTGCCTTCGATCAAGATGGACTTGTATAAAAATGGCGAATATATGAATACCGGTTATGGTACGGATGTGTTAGGAAACCCAGCATTTTGTGTGGCTTGGCTGGCCAACAAATTGGCAGAATATAACATCTATCTGAATGCAGGTGAAGTGATTTTGTCCGGTGCGCTGTCAGCAGCATTGGACGTAGAAAAAGGCGATCATTTCAGGGCTGTCTTTACTCAGTTGGGAGAAATTGAAATCCAGTTTATTTAAGCAGCGCCAAATGGACGAAAAAGACCAAGGAGGAAGCGGAATCGCTTCTTCCTTCCTTTTTTATGCCACACGATCCATTCGGATTCCCATGGTCCATGTGGGGCCATTCTCAGCCAGCCGGTATTCCCGGTCGATCCAGCAATGTGATCATGGTGGCCGACATGGTGGCAATGAGTTTTCTTTGATCCCTGTTTCCTTCGCTTAAGGCATACACTTTTCCCTCACAGACAGTGATGGTGCGTCCCTGTTTGACCACTTGCCCTTCGGCCAAAAATTCTGTTCCTTTCGCCGGTGCCAAGAGGTTGACTTTGTACTCGACTGTGAGGACCGAGGCGCCGGCAGGCATGAGACTATAGGCGGCGTACCCGCAGGCCGAATCGACGATGGTGGTCACGACCCCGGCATGCAAAAATCCGTGTTGTTGAGTGAGATCGTCCCGGAAAGGGAGCCGGATGGTGACCCGTCCCGGTTGTACGTCTTCCAGTTGGGCGCCGAACAACGTCATCACCCGTTGGCGGCGGAAGCTCTCATGCACCCTTTGGGCGAAATCCGGTGTTTGCGGTTCAAACATGGGCTGCCCTCCTTTTTTCTTCAATGATCAATGCAATTTTCAGACAAAAGGAGATGGGCTGCTCATCGGCATCCATACGGATGAAAAATCTAACAACCAAATTGTGTTGGCATAAGATACCGGTAAATCCGCTTGAACATGAAAATTTCTATGTTATTTTAGGTTATTTTAGTGAAATGATACAAAAGTTTCAAACAAAATTGAACGGGGCAGCCTTTTTCGACAGCCCTCATGGGGTCAAGGCGACGATCCATTGCATCATTTGTTGAATGATGTGTCCTTTTTTTGGATGGTACCAGCAACTGTGGCCGCACTCCGGAAGGACAATGCACGTTTTGTGGTCCGAGCGCATGGCTTCGTAAAACTGACGGATGAACGTTACATTAACAATGGGGTCCTGCTCGAAATAAATGTACAGCGTCGGGACGGAAAAGTGGAGCGCATTGGTTAGCGCTGCGGCACCGTTGTGCAGCAGTTCTTTTAACCAACCGGCGGTGTAATGACACGTCGTCAACGGATCGCGTCGCAACCGTTCCGGGTCCGGAAAGACGTGGCGCAGCCAGGACAATTTAACGTATTTGGCCAGCCAAGCGGCATTGATGGAAAAGGCTGGCGAGAACAACGCCGTCACTTCCAACAGTTTGATCAACAAGGCAGAAAAACGGAAAGGCACGCCAAAAGCCGGGGCCGACACGATGCAGCCCCGGATAGGGACGTCGTACTGTTGGACATAGCGGATGACGATGAGCGCCCCAAGGCTGTGACCGGCCAAAAACAGGGGTTGATCGGGAAACCGTTGATGCATGCGTTGGATCAAAAAGTGCAGGTCGTGCAAATATTGTTCAAATCGCTGAATGTGTCCCCGTTGGCCGCCCGACTGTCCGAAGCCGCGCAAATCGGGGGTGACGTACACCATTTGATGTTGAAGACAAACCGGGGCCAAATACGCATAATGGCCCGAATGTTCACCGGCGCCGTGGAGGAAGACGAGCACCGCCCGGACCTGCTGGACATCTTGTGGCATCCAGCAACGGTAAAACAAGTCGCCCTCCTGCACGCATTCCATCGCATGGGCCATGTTCATGCCGCGTGCCTCCTGGCCTCCAGATACGGTGGTACTTGATAGGTTTCCCGCTTCGGTTTCGGCCGTCACGTAGAAAATTGTGGCGTCGAAAAATGGGGGTCTTGTTGTCTGGCGAAACGAATGTCTGGCATTTTTCGTCATATCTTGTAGAATCACTGTGTAGGCTTTGCCAATGGGAACAGGAGGAACGGGGAAAGTGGCCGAACTGCGACGGGCAGTGCACCGGGAAGAGCGTACCGTTGTCGTCTTGTGTTTCGTCTTGTTCATGCTGGTTTTGACCGCTGCCGTCCTATGGCATCATGTGTTTCGAATGATTCAGGCTGACCGGATGGCTTTGCCGGCGGAAGTCGAAGCGCCTTCTACGAAGGAACCTATCTTGCCGGAAACAGAAACGGAGACCCTGGTGTCGCTGCCGGAGGCCAGTGAAGATGCGGCCGCGGCCATGGCTTCCCACAGCCGCTGGACGATGGCCCAATTGCCGACGGTCATCAAGCGGCTTCCGGAAGAAGAACCGTTCGTTTACTTGACGTTTGATGACGGACCGACGAAGTATTTGCCGGCTGTGGTCGACATTTTGCTCGAAAAACAAGCCCCGGCCACATTTTTTTGGATTGGCCAGTACGCTTCTCCGACACCGGAGGTGCTGGAAAAAATGCGGGAGGCTGGGTTCGCGTTTGGCACCCATACGGTGAACCACCGGCGCTTGGCCGGGTTGTCCTATGAGAAGCAACGGAAAGAAATCGAGCGGGGGATTGCGGAGTTGGCCCAATGGACGGGCGTCAAGACCGCGTATGTGCGGCCGCCCTATGGTGCGTGGGATGCGGTGACCGAACAGGCGGCCAATGATTTGGGTCTCAAATTAGTCTTATGGAGCGTTGACCCGCGGGATTGGGAAAAAAAGGCGACGCCCGAGGCCATTGTGCAAAAGGTGCTTTCCCAACTGCATCCGGGTGCGGTCATTTTGCTGCACGAGACCGACGCGACAGTACAAGCCTTGCCGACGTTAATCGATCGCATCCGCCAACAGGGGTATGAAGTGGCCGGATTGCCCTGCGAATGACACCCGGTTTTGCCCCCAATTCTTGATGCGTCTCCACGTCCATTGCGCTTCTTGTACCTATCGGGGTATAATACTTTCAAATGGGGTGTTTGAACCGGAGGTGTCTTTTGAACAATGGAATACACGCAAGCGATGAAAAACCGTTTGCGGCGCATGGAAGGCCAGATCCGGGGCATTATAAAAATGATGGAAGAAGGCAAATCGTGTAAAGAAGTGGTCAGTCAAATGTCCGCTGTCCGCAATGCCTTGGATCGGGCCATCGGCGTTGTGGTCAGTTCCAATTTGGAAGCTTGTATCCGGGAAGAGATCGCGAAGGGACAAGATACGTCCAAGACGATTAAGGAAGCGGTCGACCTGTTGGTCCGCAGCCGTTAATGAACGTATAGCACGGCCTGTTCGGGGCAAAAGTAGTGAGCGACTCCTGTGTCAGGGGTCGCTTTTTTTCGTATTGTAAAAAGGTCGATGTCCTTGATGCGCGGGACCGGATCGGCTTGCCATTCGTCTAACTGTACAAAACCGGTGCCGGTGTTTGACGAGGGATTGCAGAAGGAGGGTGGAGGCGGTGGAAGATGAATTGCTCATCGAGCGCATCAAGCAAGGGGACGATGATGCGTTTCGGGAGTTGTATCACAAATACGTCCACCAAGTGTTTCGTTACGTGTATTTGCAAATTGGCGACTTCCAGCGGACGGAAGAATTGACCCAGGACATTTTTATGAAAGTCGTCAAGGGCCTGGTCCGATTTCGCGGTCAGTCCCGTTTCCAAACGTGGTTGTATACGATTGTCCGCAATTGTTTGACCGATGAATTGCGGACGTACAAAAAGAAGCGGTTGACGGTGACCGTTCCCCAGGAAGAATTGGCCCGCCTGGACGAACGGGTGGATACGGTGGAAGACAGAGTGCTGAAAGGCGAAGCGCGGGAAGAGTTGATCCGGCACTTGCAAAAACTGTCCGATGACTATCGGGTCGTCATTTTGCTGGTGGATTTGGAAGGTTTTTCGTTGCGGGAGGCGGCGGAAATTCTCAACCGCTCGGAAAAAGCCACCAAGTCCTTGCACCATCGGGCCGTGCAGAAGCTGAAACAGCTGGTGGAAGGAGGGGTGAACGTTGAGTACTCATGAGCGACGGGATGCTTGGGAGGAATGGTTGAAATCCCAATTGCAAGAGGTGGAGGTTTTGCCCCGGAAAGAATACATGGAAAACAGCTTGCAGCAATTGTTGGCGGCCTTGCAGGAAGAAAGAAAGAAAGTCCGGCTGCAGCGGCGCCTGCGGCGGGTGCTGGAAGGGGCGGCGGTGGCCGTGGCGGCGGCGGCTTTGCTGGTCGTGGCGCCCCATTTGAACGACATCTGGAACAAAGACGACCAGTTGGCGCTGGAAAGCGGACCGGCCCAGGAGACGGAACCGTTTGGGACCATGGAGAGCGAGCCGCAATTGGACATGCTGGCGGACCAAGAGGACGGCCCGACGGTGACGGGCAACGACTTGTTTGAAGTGTTTGTTCCGGATTTACCGGTGCAAGTGGGAGACACCCTTTCGGTAAACGGCCAAGTGAATGCCGAGTTGCTGAAAACGGTGGACGGCAACTTGCGCTATGAAGTGGAGGACGGCCACTTTGTTTTGGCGTCCGGTCAAGTGCAGCCGGATAAGTCGGAAGGGCTTTGGCGGCCTTTTGCGTTGTCGGTGAAACTGAAAGAGCCGACCAGTTCCCACGGACTGTTGATCTTGTATGCCGAACAGGGAGGCCAGCGACTCTATGAATTGACCATTTCCCTTCGCTTCACAAGCGCTGAATCCGGGAACAACGCCGACAACGACTCGGCTCTCTTGCCGCCGGCCGAAGCGCCTTACCCGGCGCAGACGGTGCAACTCGTCGATGAACGGAACACCGATCCGGCCTTTGCGGCGTATTTTCAACGCCTAGAGGACGCCGTGGCCCGGCGGGACGTCCAAGCGTTGAAGGCGCTCATGTCGCCCAACATTTTCTTGAGCTTCGGCGGCAAGCAAGGTTATGCGGATTTGGAGGAAATGTGGGGCTTGAAGACGAATCCCCAACACTCGCCCATCTGGGCCGAGTTGGAAAAGGCGTTGCGGCATGGGGCCATGCGGACCGGAGAATATTTCCGAGCGCCGGGCATCCGGTTGCCGGAAGGAACCGATGAATACACGGCTCGGGTCATCGTCGGCACCAACGTCAACGTCCGTCGGGCTCCTTCCACCGACGGGGCGATCATCCAACAGGCCACCAATCTCTTGGTGCGCATGCCGGCAGAGTTGACCCGCTATGACCGGCCGGGTTGGAAAGCGGTCATTTTGCCGTCGGGGCAACCGGGTTTTGTGAACGAAGCGTATGTCTATGAACCGATGGGGTATCGGGCGGTGTTCGGCAAAGAAAACGG
>PKQY01000060.1 GCA_017577895.1 Bacillota bacterium | reverse complement strand
CCTTCTTTAATCATGCGGGCGCGAACTTCCCCAATGCCTTCCACTTCGTCCAATTCTTCAATGGTCGCCGTCAAAATGTGGGGCAACAAGCGGAAATATTCGACCAAATTGACCACGATCGCATAGGGCAATCGGGGGATTTTGTGCAAGATGCGGTAACCGCGGGGACAGACCGGCTCTTCGGGGCTGGTGACAACCGGGTAGCCCAACATCCGGATAATGGTCTGGACATCCAGCAACTCATCACTCAGCCGTTTGTTCATCTCGGCCAAGATTTCTCGCGGGTCGTTCTCCTTTTCGTCCACGACGTAATCTCTCACCAATAAATATGCTTCTTCCTCGATGTTGTGCACCAATTCATGGAGCTGCATGCTGATGAGCAGGCCTTCCGACCCCAATTCATTGATGTAGCCGAGGATTTCCTGCTTGATGCGCAACACCATTTGGATGCGCTGGATGACGTGCGCCACTTCTTGCAGCGTGACCATGTCCTCGAACTCCAGCGCGCTTAAATTGGTCAACGACTGATCGAGCACCGACTTGTATTTTTCCAGCGTCTGAATGGCTTGATTCGCTTTGGACAAAATGACGCCGATATCTTTCAGCGTGTAGCGCAAGTGACCTTTATACAGCGTAATGATGTGCCGCCGTTGCGAAATGGAGACGACCAATTGACCGGTTTGTTTCGCCACTCGCTCGGCGGTGCGGTGACGGGTGCCGGTTTCCATGGTCGGGATGGACGGATCCGGGTTCAGCTGCGTATTGGCGTACAAGATGCGCTTTCCGTCTTCACTGAGAATGATGGCTCCGTCCATTTTCGCCAATTCGTACAAATACGCCGGGGTGAAATCGGCGTTGATGGAAAAGCCGCCGTCCACAATTTTCATCACCTCGGGGCTGTACCCGACGACGATCAGTCCGCCGGTTTCCGCCCGCAACACGTTTTCCAGCCCTTCCCGAAACGGCGTCCCCGGCGCCACAAAGCGCAAAATTTCACTGAGCGACTCTTGATGTTTCCCCTCTTTCAACCGCCTACCTCCTCAACACTGCTTCGATGGCTTCGTGGATGGTTCTCACTTCCTGCACCGTCAAATTGTCCGGCACGGTCAAGGGTCGCTGTCCTTGGGCAGGAACGATGATGTGCCGAAACCCCATCTTCTGTGCTTCATACAACCGCTGTTCCAACCGGGTGACACTCCGCACTTCGCCGGTCAGTCCCACTTCGCCGATGACGACCACATGGGGCGAGACCGGCTGTTCCCGGAAGCTGGACGCCAGCGCGATGGCAATCCCCAAGTCGATGGCAGGTTCGCTCACTTTGATGCCGCCGACGACGTTGACATACGCGTCCGATTGCTGCAACAAAAGCCCTGCCCGTTTTTCCAACACCGCGATGAGCATCGCCACGCGGTTGGTATCCACTCCGGTCGCCATGCGCTTTGGCGTTACAAAACTGGTGGGCGCCACCAGCGCCTGCACTTCCACCAACACGGGACGGGTGCCTTCCATGCAGGCGACCACCACCGAGCCGGCCATCCCGCGGGATCGCTCCGATAAAAACATGGCCGACGGATTGTCCACTTCCGTCAATCCGTGTTCCTTCATTTCAAACACACCGATCTCGTGGGTCGAACCGAACCGGTTTTTGACGCTGCGGACAATGCGGTACGAGTAATGGCGTTCGCCTTCAAAGTACAGCACCGTGTCCACCATATGTTCCAACAACCGCGGTCCGGCCAAATCGCCCTGTTTCGTCACGTGGCCGACGATGAGCGTTGGAATGTCCATCGTCTTGGCCACCTGCATCAACCAAGCGGTGGCCCGCCGCACTTGCGCCACGCTGCCGGCCGCCGAATCCAACGCCGGATCGTACATCGTCTGTATGGAATCGATGATGAGCAACGTCGGTTGGACGCTTTCGATTTCCCGGACGATGTGGGCCATGTCGGTTTCCGCCAAGACGAAAATCCGCTCCGACAACGCGCCCAGCCGCTCGGCCCGCATCCGGGTTTGCATCACCGACTCTTCCCCTGTCACGTACAACACCCGATGACCTTGTTCCGCCACATGCTGGGACAACTGCAGGAGCAGCGTCGATTTGCCGATGCCCGGATCGCCGCCCAACAAGACCAGTGAACCGGGAACAAGACCGCCTCCCAATACCCGGTCCAGTTCCCGGCTTCCGGTGTGGATGCGCCTTTGCGGCACTGACGGGACGCTGGTGATGGACACCGGCTTGGCACCGGCAGCTCTGGACGTCCCCGCGCCGACGGGCAACGGCACTTCTTCAATCAACGAATTCCATTGGCCGCAGCCGGGACACTTGCCCAGCCATTTGGCCGCCGTATAGCCGCACGCGTGACAAACGTACTGTCGCTTGCTTTTGGCCATTGGCTTGCCCCTTCACAAGTCCGCTCATCTTACTCTAAATGTAACATGGGGGTTGGCAAAACAAAAGGTCCCGGCCAGCAGTGCAGCCGGGATCCGACAAAAGAAGCGGCGATTCGACATTTCCTGCCATCAGCTGGCCGTCTGTGAAGCGGCTGTTTTTTGCACCACCAGTTTCCCGTCTTGGACATCGATGATCACTTTGTCGCCTTTCTGGATGGTGCCTTTCAAGATTTCTTCCGACAACTTGTCTTCGATGTTTTTCTGAATGGCCCGGCGCAACGGGCGCGCGCCGTAGATCGGATCGAACCCTTCCTTGACCAAGTAGTCCAAGGCGGCATCAGTCAGCTCGAAGTCCATGTCTTGTTCTTTCAGCCGTTTTTGCAGCTCTTTGGCCATCAACGAGGCGATTTGTCGGATGTGGGTTTCTTCCAGCGCGTGGAAGACGATGACCTCGTCGATGCGGTTCAAAAACTCCGGCCGGAAGGTTTTGCGCAACTCGGCCATGACCCGATCCCGCATGTTTTCGTACTCTTGCTGCGTCCCGACGGTAAAGCCCAGCTTTTTGCTGCTGCGAATGGTCTCGGCGCCGACGTTGGACGTCATGATGATGACCGTGTTCCGGAAGTCCACCGTGCGGCCTTTGGAATCGGTCAAGCGACCGTCTTCCAACACTTGCAACAAGATGTTGAACACTTCCGGGTGCGCTTTTTCAATTTCGTCCAACAGCACGACCGAGTACGGGCGGCGGCGCACTTTTTCCGTCAGTTGACCGCCTTCTTCATAGCCGACATATCCCGGCGGCGCGCCGACCAAGCGGGACGTGGAATGTTTCTCCATGTACTCCGACATGTCGATGCGGACCATGGCATCCTCGTCGCCGAACAGCGCTTCGGCCAACGCCCGGGCCAGCTCGGTCTTGCCGACACCGGTCGGTCCGAGGAAGATGAACGACCCGATGGGCCGCTTCGGATCTTTCAGACCCGCGCGGGAACGGCGGATGGCCCTCGCCACCGCTTTGACCGCCTCATCCTGGCCGATGACCCGCTGATGCAAAATGTTTTCCATGTTCAACAGCCGCTCCGATTCTTCTTCCGCCAGCTTTTTGACCGGAATGCCCGTCCAGCTGGCCACGATTTCGGCGATGTCGTCGCCGGTCACTTCCGAATCGGTCTGGCCTTGTTGTTCTTTCCACTTGGCTTTCGTCTCTTCCAGTTCCTCCCGCAGCCGCTGTTCTTTATCCCGCAGCGCGGCCGCTTTTTCGAACTCTTGGCTTTGCACCGCCGCTTCTTTTTCTTTGCGCACCGCCTCGACTTGCTGCTCCAATTCTTTCAAGTTCGGCGGCACCGTGTACGACCGCAGACGTACCCGGGAAGCGGCTTCGTCGATCAAATCGATGGCCTTATCCGGCAAGAACCGGTCGGTGATGTACCGATCCGACAATTTCACCGCCTGTACAATGGCTTCGTCGGTGATTTTCACCCGGTGGTGGGCTTCATACCGATCCCGCAAGCCTTGCAAAATCTTGATCGCTTCCTCCGGCGTCGGCTGCTCCACCAAAATCGGTTGGAAGCGCCGCTCGAGGGCCGCATCTTTTTCGATATACTTGCGATACTCGTCCAAGGTCGTCGCACCGATGCACTGCAACTCGCCCCGGGCCAACGCCGGTTTCAAAATGTTGGAAGCATCGATGGCCCCTTCGGCCCCTCCGGCCCCGATAAGGGTGTGCAGCTCGTCGATGAACAGGATGATGTTCCCCGCTTGCCGAATCTCGTCCATGATTTTTTTCAGCCGGTCCTCAAATTCACCGCGGTATTTCGTTCCCGCCACAACCGTTCCCATATCCAGTGTCATGACCCGTTTGTTGCGCAAAATCTCCGGGACATCGTTGTCCACAATGCGCTGGGCCAGACCTTCAGCGATGGCCGTCTTCCCGACGCCCGGCTCGCCGATGAGCACCGGGTTGTTTTTCGTCCGGCGGCTCAACACTTGAATGACCCGCTCAATCTCTTTTTCCCGACCGATCACCGGGTCCAGGTTGCCTTCCCGGGCGATGGCCGTCAAATCCCGGGCCAAGCTGTCCAAGGTCGGCGTGCTGACGCTGCCGTTGCCGCCGACTTGATGGGCGGCCATGGCCTCACCGCTGCCCAACAACTGCAACACTTGTTGGCGCGCCTTGTTCAAGGACACCCCCAAATTGTTCAGGACCCGGGCAGCCACCCCTTCTCCTTCCCGGATGAGACCGAGCAAGATATGTTCCGTTCCGACGTACGTGTGGCCCAATTTCCGCGCCTCATCCATGGACAGTTCGATGACTTTTTTCGCCCGCGGCGTGTACGGAATCGGGGGCGTCTGACCTTCTCCCCGGCCGATGAGGGATTCGACCTCGCTGCGAATTTTTTCCAGGCTCAAACCTAAGCCTTTCAACGCCCGCGCGGCAATCCCTTCCTCTTCCCGGATCAAGCCCAGGAGAATATGTTCCGTTCCCGTATTGTGATGGCCGAGGCGAAGCGCTTCTTCTTGCGCCAAACCCAACACTTTTTGTGCCCTTTCGGTAAACCGTCCAAACATCATCGTCGTCACACCTCCATGTTTCGTTTTTCATGCATGGGTTTTATGCATTGACAGATTCATTGCTGATGGGAGGCCAGCCAGTTGCGAATCAGTTGGGCCCGAACGACGTCCCGTTCCTCACCGGACAGCGTCTTGCCGGCTATTTTCTGCAAATACGCCGGTTGCATCATGATGAGCAGTTCATTTAAGTTGGCCGACACTCCTTGGATGAGCCCCAAGTCGATGCCCAGCTTGACGTCGGAAATGCGTTGGGCCGCTTCTTTCGAATCGATGATCCGCGCGTGGGTCAGAATGCCCAAGGAGCGGAACACGCGGTCGGCCAATTTGTCTTTGGAGTGTTCGAGCAAATGCTGGCGGGCCGCCCGTTCTTGACTAACGATCTGGCCGACAATCCGATCGATGTTGTCGATGATCTCTTCTTCACTCAAACCGAGGGTGATTTGGTTAGAGATTTGAAACAAGTTCCCCAGCGCTTCGCTGCCTTCCCCGTAAATGCCCCGGACCACCAGTCCGACTTTGGAAAGGGCGGAAAAGAGCCGGTTGATTTGCTGCGTCAGCACGAGCCCGGGTAAGTGAATCATCACCGACGCCCGGATGCCGGTGCCGACGTTGGTCGGACAACTGGTCAAGTATCCCCACTTTTCGTCAAAGGCATACACCAGCGTCTGCTCCAGCAAATCGTCGATGTGCATCGCCCGCTGCAACGCTTGCCGCATCTGGAGTCCCGAAAGCAGGCATTGGATGCGCAGATGATCTTCTTCATTGATCATGATGCTGACCGACTCGTCATCCGAGTAAATGATGCCGCCATACCGGGACCCCTCGGCCAAAGCCGGGCTGAGCAAATGTTTTTCCACCATGACCCGTTTTTCCAGCGGCGTCAACTGCTCCATGTTGACGACGTGAAACTTTCCGTACACTTCCCATCCCGGGACGTGCATGGCCTGATGGACTTTCTCCCGCAGTTCTTTCGCTTGGCTGTCGGTGGCCAAAATGGGAAACGGATAATGGGCTAAATTGCGCGCCAGCCGTACCCGGCTCGAGACGATGATGTCGGCTTCCGGGCCGTCCCCTTTCAACCAACGACTCGTAATGCCGTGGACATATCGTGGATCCGCCATGGTCCAACCCCTCCCCTACGCTTTCAGCTGCTCTTCCAGTGCGCGGATTTGGTCGCGCAAGCGGGCCGCTTCTTCAAATTCTTCCCGTTGGACGGCCATCTGCAGCCGGTTTTTCAAATCCATCAGTTGTCTTTTCAATTTCAAATGGCCACCGGTTCGCTGCGGCACTTTTCCGACATGCCGGGTGTTGCCGTGAATGCGCCGGAACAGCGGCTCCAAGGCGCTGGCAAAATAGCGGTAGCATTCACTGCAACCGAACCGACCCGCTTTCGTAAACTGTTGGTACGTCATGCCGCAATTTTCACACCGCATGTAGGTTTGGCCGTGGACCACTTGGGGCACCGGCGGCTCGAAGTTCATCAAACCGGACAACAATTGGGGCAAGGAAAAGTTGCTGTACGGAAACAACGACTCCCCCTTTTCTTTTGCGCAAGATTCACACAGATGAAATTCCGTCTTATCACCGTTGATAATTTTGGTAAAGTGGTATGAAGCGGGCTGTTGTCCGCATTCCTGACACAGCATGTCACGTCCCCCTCTCGAAAAAGATCACCCGCAACATGTTTTTCATGATTTTGGCCCGCACCGAATCCCGCACCGACGAAGCGAAGGGCAGTTGTTCCCGATCGATGGCAATCCGCATCAGTGACGCTTCTCGGGAAGTGATTTTCCCTTCCTCCAACAGTTGATCAATGATGTCCTCGGCAGCGGCTTGCGACAGCTGATCTTTGATCAGTTCTAAAATGCGTCGGTAGTACAGCTCGTCGCTTTCCGGAATGCTCACTTTTTTAATGCGAATGTAGCCGCCGCCTCCCCGTTTGCTTTCGACGACGTATCCTTTTTCCACGGTAAACCGGGTGCTGATGACATAATTGATCTGTGAAGGGACGCACTGAAACAGCTCGGCCAACTGGCTTCGCTGCACTTCAATCATCCCGGCGCCACTTTGCTGAATGCTTCTTTTCAAATGTGCTTCAATGATATCGGAAATATTCTTCATCGCGTACACTCACCTGTACCCCACAGTCATCCCTTTCTTGCAACTGGACCTTTGACTTTGACTATCTTGACTTTGACTATATTTGACTTTACCATTAGTTTACTCCCATTTGCCGTCCATGTCAACACAGTTTTGTTGAATAATTTTCAACATACGAAGTAAAAAAACGGGCGGACGTTTCCCCCCTAAATCTCCACTTGCGTAATTTGCACCGTCAAAGCCTTGGACAAATCCAGTTCGTAAGGCACAACGGCGCGGCCTTCGGCGTCTTCAAAAATGCGGACAATGGGCCGCTGCGGCGCCGACGTATTGTTGTCCACCACGACCGCCCGTTCCCCGGTGCTTAATTTGACTGTCAAACCGACCGGATACAACACTATGGCGTTGCGAAAAGCCGCTAAATACCGGGTTTCAAATTGCCGTCCGGAACCGGCGTACAACCATTCCATGGCCACACTCGGCAAAAGGGCCTTCCGATAGCTCCGTCTGGAGGTCAATGCATCGTATACATCGGCGACGGCCACCATTTTGGCATATTCGTGAATTTCGTCGCCTTTCAATTTTCGCGGATAACCCGAACCGTCCAAGCGTTCGTGGTGTTGCAGGGCAATGTGGGCGCTGAGCAGTGGAAACGACCGCTTTTGCCGTAAAATGTCATAGCCGTACACGGTGTGGCGTTGTACTTCTTCGTACTCTTGCGGCGTCAGCCGGCCGGGCTTGTTGATGATCTCCCGCGGAATGCACAATTTGCCGATGTCGTGGAGAAAACTGCCTAATGCAATTTCCCGCACTTTCTCTTTTGGAAATCCGAGTTGCACCGCCATGACCATGGCGTAGACGCCCACTTGATAACAGTGTTTGTACAAATACGCATCGTATGTATAAATTTGATTGAGGCAAAACATGGTATGTTGATTCTGCAAAATTTCCCGGTAGACGCTTTCGAAGACGTTTTCCAGTTCCCGCACGAGCTTGTTCCAGGCAATGTGATTTTGGAACGTTTGGGCTTGCATCTGAAACAGTTGTCGGATCGTGTTGACCGCCTGGGCCGACAGCTCATCGGGAATGGTCGGTTCGGCTTGCACATCGTCAAACAACGGATCTTGAATATATACATACGTGACCCCGCATTCTTCCAGCTTCCGAATGAGGGTATCGGTCAATTCCATATCTTTGGCCAACAATACCCGACCATCGACCGAAAAAATCGACTTGGCCAAACGCATTCCCGGCCGACAGTGATAAAGGGATACCATTCGCATGGTGACTAACTCCCGTTCTTATATAAAAATTGGTTTAAACATCAAAACCGAATCTATCATATCACTTCATGACGATGTTTGCCAAAAAAACCCTAAAAGGTCGTAAACCTAAAAAGCCAATTTTCATCACCGATGCGTATCTGCACAAAAACAAAAAGCCCATGACACGGCAGGTGTCATGGGCTTTTTGCGGGAACGAATCAGCTGCCTGGCAACGTCCTACTCTCCCAGGGGCTCCCGCCCCAAGTACCATCGGCGCTGGAGGGCT
>PKQY01000059.1 GCA_017577895.1 Bacillota bacterium | reverse complement strand
GCCTCGTCACTTTTGACAAACGTCGTGCCTTTGACCGTCACATTTTTTCCGCTGAAGCCGTCTTCCACATCTTCAAGGAGCAAATCGCCTTCAATGGTAACCCGTTTCAATTCGGCATCATTGCCTTCAACGACAACCTTGCCGCCGACTTCCACATCTTCCAGTTGGGCTTCGTCTCCCTCAATTTCAACGTCGCCGCGGACTTCCACGTCCTCGACGTTTACGTTGTTTCCAATGATAATCAAATCATCGTACACTTCCACATTGCGCAGCGTGATGTCATCGCCGCTGATGGTAATTTCACCATCGACTCTCGCCAATTTGGCGGGATCGTATGTCCCTTCTTCATCCAGTTCAATGTCGCCGTCATACTTCCCGCCATCCTTCAGTACCTCTTCCCAATCGTCATCGGCCGCCTGACCGATGGAAGCAAAAAACAGGCCGCTCCCGGAGAAAAACAGGCTTACCCATAAGACAACCGCCATCAACACTGAAAGGCCCCGCATGCTCGCTCCCTGCTGCATCCTCATTCCTCCCGTCCCGTTGTTCATTTCTTCCGTCCGATCCGCACGGATTCCCTGCGGAACAGTCTCGCACCGTGCCAAAGTCTACGAAATTCCACATCCTAATGCCAAATTCATCGTAACATGGCACTTTTCTCCGTTCAAGGAAAACAACGGTCTTTCATATCATCGCCGCCCAAGGTATTCCCTCGTTTGATCTGGCGCCAAATATAAATCCAAACATCACTGATCATTACTGCAAAGGAGCGCCGGCGCCATGAACATCTGGGCACTGGCAGGCAGCTGGCAACTGGTCGGTGCCCGGCATCCTCAAAAACGCCATCGACTGGGCATCCCGATGCGACAAAGTTTTCATCGGTTAACCGGTCATGACCGCCGGCGTCACAACGGGCATGGCAGGAACAGTGCGGTCACAATTGCACTTGCCGCGAGAAATGTTGTCCAGTCCCGGTGTTCAGGCAAGAGTGTTGCCGGCCGGCGAAAATGACGTGTTCATCCCTTTGCCGTGCACATCACGGCACCAACACCAGCTTGCCGGTCGTCTGCCGGCCTTCCAGCAACCGGTGCACCAGCGCGGCCTGCTCCAGCGGGTATGTGCCGCCGATCTGCAACTTCAGGCGGCCGTCCTTCACCAGCTGCAACAACTCATTCAAACTGGGCCAGTACAGCTCGGGCCGCCGGACGACCGGCGTCAGCAAAAAACCGATGACCGACTGGCACTTGTTCATGAGGCGGAACGGCTCCAACGTGGCCCGCTCCTTGCTGGCGGCCCCGAAGACGACCATGCGGCCGAATTCGGCGAGAATCCCCAAGTTTTTCCGGAACACCTCGCCGCCGACCATCTCCAAAATGACGTCCACCCCGGCGCCGTTGGTCAGTTCCAACACTTGTTTGTCCCAGTCGGGTGACGTATAGTTGACCGTATGATCCGCCCCCAGCGAACGGGCCAGCGCCAGCTTCTCTTCCGTGCTGGCCGTGGCGATGACCTTGGCGCCGAAAATTTTCGCCAATTGCACCGCCAACGTCCCGACCCCGCCGGCAGCCGCATGCACCAAGACCGTTTCGCCGGGCAACACCTTGGCCGAGGTTTTCAAAATATGATACGCCGTCAACCCTTGCAACGGCAGCGCCGCCGCCTGGACCATGTCCAGCCCTTCGGGAATCGGGATGAGCATCGGTTCATAGCCGATGGTGTATTCCGCATAGCCGGAACATTTGGGCCCCAAAAGCGTCACGACCCGGTCCCCTTCCTTGAACGAGCGGACGCCGGGCCCCACCGCCACCACTTCCCCGGCTACCTCGGACCCGGGAATGAAGGGCAACGGCGTATGTTGGACATACATGTTGCGCCGCCGCATCACATCGGCATAGTTGACCCCGGCCGCCCTCACCCGGATGAGCACTTGTTGCGGCCCCGGCGTCGGCGTCTCCACCAGCTCCAACCGCAACACCTCGGGTTCGCCGTACTCGTGAAAACGAATCGCTCTCATGCTCCGTTTCCTCCTTAATCATTCGATTGTATAACGGACTCAATCGATCTGGATGACAGTAGCAATGACTGTTACATAATATAGAACTTTCCGACCATTATATGTCTTTTTTGCCCTCCTCCCTTGCGCGGAGCAAGGGGGGAGGGCCATATTGATATTTACAGCTTCACCGCCTTACAGCTTCACCACCGTCCGTCCGCGGATCTCTCCCCGCAAAATGGCAGACAGCGTATCCTTCAACGTATCCAACGTCACTTCCCGGGCGATGTCCTCCGTCAAGTACCGCGGCTTCCAATCGGCGGCCAGCCGTTCCCAGAGCGTCTTGCGCAGTTCCATCGGACAATACACCGAATCGATGCCGAGCAAATTCACGCCCCGCAAAATGAACGGAAACACCGTCGTCACCAGCTCGCTGCCGCCCGTCAACCCGCTCAAGGCGATGGACCCGCCGTACTGCATCGTCTTGAGCAAATAGGCGGTCGTCTTCCCGCCCACCGGATCCACCGCCCCGGCCCAGCGTTGTTTTTCCAGGGCCCGTTTGCTTTCCGCCGCCACTTCGTCCCGATGCACGATTTCTTGCGCGCCCAGTTTGCGCAAATACGCTTCTTCCGACGTTTTGCCGGTGCTGGCCGCCACATGGTATCCCAACTGGGCCAAGATGGCCACCGCCGTGGAACCGACACCGCCCGTCGCCCCGGTGACGATGACCGGCCCTTTCTCCGGCGTCACGCCGTGTTCGATCAACTGATGCACCGACAAGGCGGCGGTAAACCCGGCGGTGCCGAGAGCCATGGCTTCCTTCAGCGTCAACCCGCCCGGCAAGGGAACGACCCAGTCGCCGGGGACGCGGGCCATTTCACTGAATCCCCCTTCGTGGGAGACACCCAGTTCGTAACCGGTGACTAATACCTCGTCCCCTTCGCGAAAACGGGGATCTTTCGAGTCCGCCACCACTCCTGCCAAATCGATGCCCGGCACCATGGGATAGCGGGTGAGAATGCGCCCGTTCGGAATGCAGGCCAGGCCGTCTTTATAGTTCACACTCGAATACGCCACCCGGATGGTTACGTCGCCTGCCGGCAAATCGTCCAGGCGGCGCTCCCGCACTTCCACGAAAAAACCATCGTCGGTCTTCTCCACCACCAAGGCACGAAACGTCTCTGCCACGATTGTCACTCCTTTGACCGTTACCGAATGAACACAGAGAATTTAAAACAATTATTAATGTAAACGTATTCGACAATGATGCGTCATTTCCTTTTTGCCGAAATCATTTCCCGCAACCCAATTGCTCGTCACGGTTCTGTTTTGTCACCTCGGCACAGTTCGCTGCCGGCAGCTTGAAACGGAGCTTCCCTTTCCCTCTGAAAACCTTGGAACATCGTTCGTTGTCGCCAAAATGGCCGTTTGTTAAAATAAACGTGAATTCTTGAGGACAAAGCAGGGACAAAGGAGGGATTCCCGTGAGCCGTTCACCGCAAAACACCCGCGTTGTCGTCGGCATGTCCGGGGGCGTCGACTCGTCGGTGGCCGCCCTGCTCTTGAAACAACAAGGGTACGATGTCACGGGCATTTTCATGAAAAACTGGGACGACACCGATGAATTCGGCCATTGCACCGCGGAAGAAGACTACGAAGACGTCAAGCGGGTGTGCCGGCACATCGGAATCCCTTATTACACGGTCAACTTTGAACAAGAATACCGGGACAAAGTGTTCGCTTATTTCCTGGACGAATACCGCAAAGGCCGCACGCCGAACCCCGACGTCATGTGCAACCGGGAGATCAAGTTCGGCCACTTTCTGGAAAAGGCCTTGGCCTTGGGGGCCGATCTCATCGCCACCGGCCACTACGCCCGGGTGGAACAGCGGGGCGACAAATGGGTTCTGTTGCGTTCGGCCGATGCGAATAAAGATCAGACGTATTTTCTCAACCAATTGAATCAATATCAGCTGTCCAAAACGCTCTTTCCGCTCGGCCATCTGACCAAACCCCAGGTGCGGCAAATCGCCCGGGAAGCGGGCTTGCCCACCGCCAACAAAAAGGACAGCACCGGCATTTGCTTCATCGGCGAACGGGACTTTCGCACGTTCCTGAGCCAATACTTGCCGGCACAGCCGGGGGACATCCGCACCTTGGACGGCGAATTGAAAGGCCGCCATCAAGGGTTGATGTATTACACCTTGGGTCAGCGGCATGGGTTGGGCATCGGCGGCGGGGGAACCGGCGAGCCGTGGTTCGTCGCCGACAAAAACTTGAAAAACAACACGTTGTACGTCGTGCAGGGCGCTTCCCACCCGGCCCTGTTTTCTTTCGGCTTGCTGGCCACCGACGTCAATTGGATTAGCGGCCAGCCGCCGAGCAACGTCTTAGAGCCTTTTGCCTGTACCGCCAAGTTCCGCTACCGGCAGCCGGATCAGGCGGTCACGGTGACGGTCTTGCCGGATCGGCGTTGTCTCGTCCGGTTTCAACACCCGCAAAAGGCGGTCACGCCGGGACAAGCCGTCGTGTTTTACGATGGCGACGTCTGTCTCGGCGGCGGAACGATCCACTACATTTATAAGGAAGAACCGTACGTCTTGGCCGAATACACCCGGCCGGTGGCGGAAATGGAGCAGCTTCTGACGTCATCGGTCACGCCATCCTCGTGATCGCCATCCCACTCGCGTTTCGGCAAAAACAGTTTCGGCAGAAAGGAAGGAGCAGCGTGAACACGCAAAAGACAGTCCTCGAGTCCCGTCCGGCGGCCTCTTGGCGGCCGGCCGGAAAGTGGAAAGTCTGGTGGCGACAAATGCGGCCCCACACGCTGACGGCCTCCGTCATCCCGGTGCTCATCGGCACCGCCATGGCTGCGGGGCAAACCGACATCCATTGGCTGCTCTTTGCCGCCATGATGCTGGCATCTTTGCTCATTCAAGCGGCCACCAACTTGTTTAATGAATATTACGACTTCAAACGGGGCTTGGACACGCCGGAATCGGTCGGCATCGGCGGCGGCATCGTGCGGGACGGCATCCCTCCCCAAACCATCTTTCGCGTGGCCATCCTCTTTTTTGCCATCGCCATTTTGCTCGGCGTCTACATCTGCATGCTCAGCAGCTGGTGGATCGCCGCGGCGGGCGCCATCAGCATGGCTGTTGCCTACCTTTACACGGGCGGTCCGTTTCCGTTGGCGTACACGCCGTTGGGCGAACTGTTTTCCGGCTTTTTCATGGGTCCGGTCATCGTCCTCATCTCGTACTACATTCAGCTCGGTTCGCTGGATCAGGACATCGTCCTTGTGTCCATCCCGGTCGCCATCCTGACCGGCGCAATCTTGATGGCCAACAACATCCGCGATTTGGACGGCGACAAGGAGCGGGGCCGAAAAACGTTGGCCATCTTGCTGGGACGTCCCAACGCCATCCGGTTTCTCGCCGGCATGTTTGTCGCCGCCTACCTCTTGACCCTTTGGCACGCCGTGACCATCCAATGGCTGTGGCTGTTCATCGTCTTGCTCAGCGTGCCGAAAGCCATCCAGGCCGTCCGGCGGTTTATCGGCAAGCAAAAGCCCATCGAGCTGATGCCGGCCATGAAAGCGACGGCCCAATTGCACACCCAATATGGGCTGCTATTGACCATAGGAATTCTGATGGAACGCCTTTGGCCGTAACCCGTCCCGCATCTCCGGCCGTTTCCGCCTCCGGTCCGTCACGAACTGGCGGTCGCCATGCCCCGGCTTCCATCGCATCAGATGGAGCCGGACAACGTTTTTTCTTTTTCCACCAACCGCTGTAAATACGCCAACAAATCGTCCCGCAACTCCTCCCGCTGCAACGCCATTTCGATCATGGTCTGGATATAGCCCATTTTTTCCCCCACGTCATACCGCGTGCCGACAAACTCGTACGCATAGACGGCCTCCACCTTGTTCAACGCAGAGATGGCGTCGGTCAACTGAATCTCGCCGCCGCTGCCCGCCTGCTGTTCACCCAGCAAATCAAAAATGCGCGGCGTTAAAATGTACCGGCCCATGATGGCCAAGTTGGACGGCGCTTCTTCTTTTTTCGGTTTTTCCACCAGGTCCAACACGCGGTAAAACCCTTCGTCCATTTTTTGCGCCTCGACAATCCCGTACCGTTCCACCTCGTCAGGAGACACCGGCTTCACCCCGATGACGGATGCGCGATACCGATTGAACTGGTCGATCATCTGTTTCAGCGCCGGCACTTCGGCCTGGACGATGTCATCCCCCAGCAGCACCGCAAACGGCTCGTCGCCGATGAATTTCCGCGCGCACCACACCGCATGGCCCAGCCCCAAGGGTTCCTTTTGCCGAATGTAGTGGATGTCCACCTGCGACGGCCGCTTCACTTCCTCCAACAGCTCCAGCTTTCCTTTTTGCCGCAAGTGATACTCCAGCTCAAAGGACGTATCGAAATGGTCTTCAATGGCCCGTTTCCCTTTCCCGGTGACGATGATGATGTCCTCAATGCCGGAGTCAATGGCCTCTTCCACGATATATTGAATCGTCGGTTTATCGACAATGGGCAACATTTCTTTCGGCATCGCTTTGGTGGCGGGCAAAAACCGCGTTCCCAGCCCTGCCGCCGGAATGATCGCCTTCCGCACTTTCCACATCGAACGTCTCCTCTCCTTCCTTGTATCCTCCGATGGACACTTGTGCCTCCTATTGTACCAGTTTTGCAGGCCGCACCACAAAACAAGCCAAAGGATGTAGCACTTTGTTTAATGTGTTATCTTCTTGTCGTCCGAATGGTGTACCGCTTTTGGTTGCCTTTTTATTGTCAGATGATTTTATACTAATCTGTAAAAAACATGTTATACCTGTAGGAACTGTCAACATCGGTTAAAAATTCCCCAAAAAAATCGCCCTCAATTCCCCACAAAAATCGGTTCCAGTTTCCCCATTTTCATCGGAATAAAATTCCCCAGACATATGTTCGCCTAGTCGTTGTTTTCTTGATGTAGCGCGTGAGTGATTCCGGCCTTGAGCTTGTTTTTCATGCGGTAGCTGTTCCCTCGGATGTTTATAGTTACCGCGTGGTGCAACAGCCGGTCCAGTAATGCGGATGCCAATACGGCATCACCAAACAAGGTTCCCCATTGCGTGAATCCTGTGTTTGACGTGATGATCATGGACCCTTTTTCATATCGTTCCGACACCAGGCGGAAAAAGTTGGCTGCATCCACCGCATCCAGGGGCAGATACCCGACCTCGTCGCAGATGAGCAATCGCGGTTGTGTGTAGATCCGCAAGCGTTTCTCCAAACGGTTTTCATGGTAAGCCTTGCGTAAATCGGTTACCAGCTTCTGCATGGTCACAAAGTAGACGCTGATACGCCGAGAAACGGCTTCCATGCCCAGTGCGACGGCCAGATGGGTCTTGCCAACGCCGGGTGGGCCAAGGAAAATGACGTTGCCCCTCTCTTCGACAAACGAAAGTGTGGCCAGTTCCCGAATTTGTCGCTCGTCAATGGACGGCTGAAAAGAAAAGTCAAAGTCCGACAGTGTTTTTTGGTATGGAAAATTGGACAATCGCAGGCGGGTCTGGAGGTAGCGGTTGTGCCGCTCCTCCAATTCTGCGTCCAACAAGCGCTGGAGAAACTCCGCATAGGTCGCTTGGCGGCCGGACGCCCATTCTAGGCTGGCGTACAGCACTTCCGAAGCCCGCTTGAGACCCAATTCCAGTAATGTTTCCTCTACTTTTGCGACAACCAACGCCTCACTCAATGCATCACACCTCCTGTGACCAATTGCTCGTATACGGCCAGGTCACGCTGCTCGACCTCAGCCTCTACCTGGATGCCAGCTGTTTTACCCCGGTTTCTTTGGGACGCCCCAGCAGGCAGACCTTTGGTATGCTCGGGATTCGCAGAAATCCCATATTTGCCCGAAAGCACGGGATGTTCTGCGATCACCTGATGGCCAAACTCAATCACCAGCCGCTTGTCCTCAAACTCTCTGACCATCACCGTTTGTCCGACGTACGGCCAGGGTACGGAGTAGAAATTGGCATTCCACGAGATGCGGCAGTCATTGGTGACCTTCCGCATCCCGCAGTATGCAAGGACATCAGACGACGATGGTAACGCACGCAGGTTCTCCTCGGCGAAACGAGCCACAGGGCGCTGCCGTGTTGTTCCATGTACCCGTACATTGGCCACGGTGTCTCGCCATTGTGCCGCCTGGAGATTGAGCTCATCCAAGTCACAAAACACCACGGGCCAAAAACTTTGCCGAATGTATCCAATGGGGCGCTCGATCTTGCCCTTGGTCCGGCTGCGATAGGGCTTGCAAGCTCTTGGAACAAAGCCGTAGTACTTGGCAAAATCCAAATAAGCAGGTTGCCATTCCACACGCCCCTGACCGTCATTGTGAAGCACCAAAGGCGAGCAATTGTCACTGAGAATCTCGCTTGGAACACCTCCAAAAAACTCCAACGCATGACGAAGGGCACGAAGAATATGCAATTGATTAGCGGTTTTGATAAACTCAAGGTACAGCATGCGGGAGTAAGAAAGCACCATGGCAAAGCACCATATCTTGCGTCGTTTGCCTTCAAGGTCCAGGTAGGGGAAAGCCCCCAAATCGATTTGGGCTTGCTCTCCAGGGCCTGTTTCGAACCGCACAGTGGCCTTGGCTGAAACAAGAGGGCGGAGGGGTTTCATAAACTCGCGCAAGATCGTGATGCCGCCGGTGTATCCTTGCTCCCGGATTTCTCTCAAGATTCGCTCCGCGTTCAACACCCCAAACCGCATCCGCTGCTCGATATACGGCTTATACGGATCCAGTTTGCTCGTTTTACTTCTTACCCCCTGATTCTGCTTATTCCCATCCTCCTGCGAACGAATGGCCTTGCGAATCGTTTTACGGTCATATCCAAGACGGCGAGACAGTTCCGAAATGCTCACGCCCTCCTGATACAGTTTTTTAATCTCCATCTTCTCACTCTCCGTCACATCGGCACCTCCCAAGAAGTGGTACGGTGCCTGAAATTCGACACAGGGTGGGGAATTCATTCCGATGATTTTGGGGAAATGACACCGATTTTTTTGGGGAAAAGCAAACCGATGTTTTTGGGGATTTTACCACCGATGATGACAGGAAAGACCTCCATGCCTTGTTTCAGCCATGCTGCGCCGTCACTTCCGAGCCAACAACGTTCAACGGCACACAGGTCCCACGTCCGGCTGCACATCGCTGCCGTCTGCTCCCAGAAATCTTCCGGCGACATCACGCCGGCGTTGACTTTCCGTTCCTTCA
>PKQY01000058.1 GCA_017577895.1 Bacillota bacterium | reverse complement strand
ACCGCTCTCGGAAAACGCCCCTTTTCCCGGTGGCGCGTGGATGCGCGCCGGGAAGGGGTTTTTCATTTTTTGCGCAAGGCGTCAGATTTGTCCATTGTCGGGAACGGGACGGGTTGTTGTAAAATAATCGGTATGAAAGGTTGCGATCGGACCATCGGGATGGGTGCATCGAGCGGGAAAGGGGAGAAGCCATGGAACTGGAAGCTGCTGTGGAGACGTTGCATCAGTTGCATCCGCTGTTGCCGCGGCAAGTGTCTTTTGCCGTGGCCGACGGTGACCGATTCGTGTATTACCAGTCCAGCGAGTTCATCGATTTGGGCATCCGGCCCGGCGACCCGGTACGGGAAGGGACGCTGACATGGCGGGCGGTGCGCGAACGGCGGGCGCTGGCGCAGCTGATGGAGGAAAATCCGTTTCGCGTGCCGTACTACGCCGCCAGTGTGCCGATTACGAAGGGGGATGAATTGCAAGGGTGCGTGACGGCCATTTATCCTCCCCACATGGCGCCGACGGCGCAGCGGCCGTTTTTGATCGGGCGGGCGGAAGACCGCTGGATTCCGGTGCCGCTCCACGAGATTGCGGCCATCGAGTCCCATTACGGCAAGACGTGGCTGCACACGATGGGGCGGGGGACGTTGCGGAACAAGTACAATTTGACGCAACTGGAACGCATGTTGCCGCCGGATCGGTTCATCCGCTGCCATCGGGCGTATATCGTGAACGTGGAGGCCATTGACGAAATCCATCCGGATTTTCATTCCACGTTTTTGCTCGTGATGAAAGGCACATCTTTGCGGGTGCCGGTCAGTCAAAAGTACGCGTCCCGCTTCCGGGCGTATTTAGGCATTTGAAAAAGGGCAGTTTGAAAGATGAGGGTGTTCGGCGGCGGCCCGCAACCGGCGCCGGCCGATGCCGGGGGAAGAGGCGGTAAAAGGCTTGCAGTGTCATTTGCTGTTTGATTGTCCAATTTGCTGCTTCCGGCGGCGATGACGCTGCTTTGTTCAAAAAGCGACGCGTTCGCAGGCGGTGGCGTGATATAGTCAAAATGAGAAATGTGACAATTTGTTGACGCGCACGGTGCAGAAGGAGGGAACGTCCGTGAGCCATCGGATACGCAACGCGTCCTTGGCTTCCCGGATTGTGACGGCAGAGGAAGCGGCCGGTTGGATTGAGGACGGGATGACGGTCGCATTGGGCGGGTTTGCGCAGACAGGCGATGCCAAAGCGGTGCCGCGGGCTTTGGTGGAACGGGTTCGGCGGGAAGGGCGTCCGTTTAAGATCAATTTGTTTACGGGGGCGTCCATCAACTCGCAAACGGACGGCTTGTTTGCCGAAGCGGGCATCGTCAATCTCCGCTTGCCGTACCAGTCGGAAAAGCGGATGCGCAACGAGATCAACGCCGGTCATGTGAAATATATTGATCAGCATTTGTCCCATACGGCCGAAGTGCTTCGGCAAGGCGTTTTGCCGCCCATCGACGTTGCGCTGGTGGAAGCGGTTGCGATCACGGAAGAAGGCTGGATCGTGCCGACCACCTCGGTGGGCAACGCGCCGATTTTTTTGGAACAGGCCAAGATGGTCATCGTCGAGTTGAACGAAGCCCAACCGGAAAGCTTGGAAGGGGTCCACGACATTTACTTGCCGGGACCGCAGGGACAGCGGGAACCGCTGCCGCTGACCCGTGGGGACATGCGCATCGGTACGACGGCCATGCGGGTGGATCCGGACAAGATCAAGGGCATCGTGCTGACCAACGAGCCGGATATGGCGGCGCCCATCGTGCCGCCCGACGAGGAGACGGCGCGCATGGCCGGCTATTTGTTGGAGTTTTTGCAACATGAAGTGAAGGCCGGGCGCCTGCCCCGTCAATTGCCGCCGTTGCAGTCGGGGGTCGGCTCGGTGGCCAATGCCGTCCTGCACGGCTTTTTGCAGGCGGATTTGGGCATGCTGGACGTGTATTCGGAAGTGTTGCAAGACGCGGTCTTCGATTTGTTGGATGCCGGATACGTCCGGTATGCCTCGGCCAGCTCCATCACTTTGTCCGAGCGGAAAGTGAAATCGGTGATGGCCGATTTTGCCCGCTACCGGGATCGGGTCATTTTGCGCCCGCAGGAAATTTCCAACCACCCGGAAATCGTCCGTCGCCTCGGGTTGATTTCCATCAACGCCGCCATTGAAGTGGACATTTACGGCAACGTCAACTCGACCCACGTGTTGGGCACCCGGATGATGAACGGCATCGGCGGTTCCGGTGATTTTGCCCGGAATGCCCGGCTGACGGTGTTCGTCACCAAGTCCGTCGCCAAAGGCGGCTCCATTTCCAGTATCGTGCCCTTTGTGTCCCACGTGGATCACACGGAACACGATGTGGACGTCATCGTGACGGAACAAGGACTGGCCGATTTGCGGGGGTTGTCGCCGCGGGAACGGGCGAAGGCCATTATCGAGAAATGTGCCCATCCCATGTACCGGCCCCAGTTGGAGGCATACTTCGAAGAAGCGCTGGCCCGGGGCGGGCATACGCCGCACGTGTTGGAAAAGGCCCTCATGTGGCACGTCCGTTACGAGCAGGAAGGGACCATGTTGGAATCCAAGGCGGCTCCTGCGCCAACCCATTCCTAATGCTTCTGTTTAATCCATCCATCACACGTTCAACCCATGAACATCACCCATCCGCATCACCCCATCCATACCGCCCTTCATGGGACGGCCAATGCTTGAGCGGCCATACAGAAGCCCAGCCGAAAGAAAGATGCGGCCGGGCGTTTTTTTGTTCTCATTGTTTGCGGACCGATCGGAGGGAGTGACGGGTTGTGGCCGTTTCCAGGAGAATGTCGGCGCACAGCTGCGCCACATCGGCCCGGCGGGCGAGACCCAAGTGGTCACACGGTTGAATGTCGGCCGCGTGCACGGCGCCGTCAATGAGGGCCGAATCAGCCGGGACGAGCCCGTCGCTCGCTTTTTGACGGTGCAACAGGTGCAACGTGTACCAGGCGATGAGCACTTCGCCGTATACGCCGAAGTGTCGCAGGCTGCCGCTGGCCAATCCCCGGATGGTGTACAGTTTTCCGCCGGGGCAAAACGGGGCATGGGCGACGGGGTAACGTTGGTTGAACGTTTCGACCCATTCGGGCGTCAAGTTGTCGAAGGCGTGCCGGGAGCCGACAAGTACGCCGAGCCACCGGTACGTCTTGGCCAAAGGCGAGCCGTGATGGGGCGTCCCCAACGTGACGGCGCTGAGGACGGTGTTCGGATGATCGTAGATGTATTTGCGCGTGACGAGCCCGCCCATGCTGTGGGCAATGACGTAAAACGGCTTTTCCAACCCGGCTTTTTCTTGGAGGATGCGAATTTTTTCAGCGACCCGTTCTGTCTGCGTGTCGACACTGGCCCGCCCGGCGCTGTAGCTGTTGCGGCCGATGAACGTGACGGTGTTGTCGCCGTATGTACGGGTCCACAGGCGGGTGGATGCGTCGGTGTAAATGACGTAGACCCGCCCCGAACCCCATCGGTCTGCCAAGGTTTTGAGAAATTTGTTGCCCCAGCGATGCATGTTTTGCAATCCGTGAATCAGCACCACGGGTGCCGGTGCGGTGTTTTGTCCTTCCATTTTGTCTACGCCCCCTCGACACCAATCCCGAAAAGAAGACAAAAAACTAGGGTGAAATCCGCCAAAAAAATGAATTATAATAATTATGAATCATTAAAATAAATCTGGCTATCCGACGTTTGCGGGAATTTTCCAAATAGGGGGCGGAGAACGATGGTGTTCGATCGTCATTTCGCGGTTTGGCCAGCGCGATTGCCCAAGTCACTGGACTATCCGCAAGTATCGTTGTGGGAATTTTTAGAAACCTCTGCCCGCCGGTATCCCGACAAGCCGGCCATCATTTATTACGGGACGCGCCTGTCGTATCGGCAGCTGAAGGAAGAAGCGGAACGGGTGGCGGCGGCGTTGGCGGCCCGGGGCATCGAAAAAGGGGCTCGGGTGGCGCTGTACATGCAAAACGCGCCCCAGTTTGTCATTGCGTTTTACGGCATTTTGCGGGCCAATGCCATGGCGGTGCCTTTGAACCCGATGTTGCTGGAAGAGGAACTGGCGTACATGCTCCAGGACAGCGGGGCAAGCGTGATCTTTGCCGGGCAAGATTTGGCGGAGCGGGTGATGGCTGTCAAAGACCGGTTGCCGGACTTGGCCGTCGTGACGGTGACGTACCGGGATTATGTGCCGGACGAGCCGGAAGTGCCGGCGCCGGAATTTGTCCGCATGCCGGCGAGGACGTTGCCTGGGGCGGTGCCGTGGCGGGAGTTTTTGGCTGCAGGGACGGATGTGCCGCCGCTTCGGGTGGGGCCCGACGACTGGGCGGTGCTGCCGTATACGTCCGGTTCCACCGGCATGCCGAAAGGGTGCATTCATACCCATTCGACGGTCATTGCGACCGTCATCAGCGGCGCGTATTGGACCAACATCGCGCCCAGCGCCGTGTCTTTGTCGGTGTTGCCGCTGTTTCACGTCACCGGCCTGCAGCATTGCATGAACACGCCCATTTTTGCCGGGGCGACCATCGTGTTGTTGAGCCGTTGGGATCGGGACACGGCGGCCCTGTGCATCGAGAAATACCGCTGCACCCACTGGGTGAACATCAGCACCATGGTGGTCGACTTTTTGGCGAATCCGAATTTGGATCGGTATGATATCAGTTCGCTTGTGTCCATCAGCGGCGGCGGGGCCCCCTTGCCGGAAGCCGTGGGCCGGCGGCTGTACGAGAAGCTGGGGCTGCGGTACGTGGAAGGGTACGGCATGACCGAGACCATTTCCCAGACGCATATGAATCCGCCGGACCGGCCCAAGTTGCAATGTTTGGGCGTGCCGGTGCCCGACACCGACTGCCGGGTGCTGGAGTTGGGCACCGATCGGGAATTGGGGCCCGGGGAGGAAGGGGAGATCGTCGTCCACGGCCCGCAAGTGATGAAAGGATACTGGAACAAGCCGGAAGAGACGGCCAAGGCGTTTGTCACCATCGACGGAAAGCGCTTTCTGCGAACGGGGGACATCGGACGCTACGACGAAGAAGGGTATTTCTTTTTGGTGGACCGGGCCAAACGCATGATCAACGCCGCCGGTTTCAAAGTGTGGCCGACGGAGGTGGAAACCATCTTGTACCGGCATCCGGCGGTGGAAGAGGCGTGCGTCGTGGCCACGCCCGACGAGCGGCGGGGGGAAAACGTCAAGGCGTACGTCGTGTTGCGGGAGGCGTATCGGGGGAAAGTGACGCCGGAGGAGATCATCGAGTGGAGCAAAGGGCAAATGGCGGCGTACAAGTACCCGCGGGTCGTGGAGCTGGTGGACGCTTTGCCCAAAAGCGGCAGCGGCAAAATTTTGTGGCGGGTGTTGCAAGATCGGGAGTTCGGGCGCCATGCCGGCAGTCGGTGAAGGCATGAAAGCAAAGGCCTGGGCGAAATGGGTTGAACAGGAGGGAGTCGAATGAGTAATAAAGTCCAAACCGTCACCGGCGACATTACACCGGAGCAGTTGGGTGTGACGTTGATCCACGAGCACTTTTTGTTCGGGTATCCGGGCTATGCCGGCGACCTGACCCTGGGGCCGTTTCGCTATGACGAGGCGATGGAGACGTGTCTGGCGGTGGCGGAGCGATTGAAGCAGCACGGGGTGAAGACGGTGGTGGATGCCACCACCAACGACACGGGACGCAATCCCGAATTTTTGCGGGAATTGTCGGAACGCAGCGGCCTGCAGATCATATGTTCCACCGGTTATTACTACGAAGGGGAAGGGGCGCCGGCGTATTTCAAGTTCCGGCGGGCGTTCGGCGACGTCCAGCAGGAAGTGTACGAAATGATGATGACGGAAATAACGGAAGGCATCGGCGGGACGGGGATTAAAGCGGGCGTCATCAAATTGGCCTCCAGCAAAGACCGGATCACGGACTACGAGCAAGTGTTTTTCCGGGCCGCGGCGCGGGTCCAACGGGAGACCGGCGTCCCCATCATCACCCATACGCAGGAGGGGACCATGGGGCCGGAACAGGCCGAGCTGCTCATCGCTGAAGGGGCCGACCCGAACCGAATCATGATCGGACACATGGACGGCAACACCGATCTGTCGTATCATTTGCGGACGTTGCGGCAAGGAGTTTCCATCGGATTTGACCGCATCGGGCTGCAGGGGATGGTGGGGATGCCCATGGATGAGGAACGGCTGGCCTGTCTCATCGGGTTGATCGGGGCTGGATACAGCGACCGGCTGTTGCTTTCCCACGACACCATCGCCGTGTGGCTGGGCCGGCCTTTTCAGCTGCACGATGCTGCGGCCGAGCTGCTGGCCAACTGGCATCCGACCCATCTGTTCGAAAACTTTTTGCCGCTGCTTCGACAAGGCGGAGTGACGGAAGAGGCGATTCAACAAATGTTGGTGGAAAACCCGCGGCGGCTGTTTGGCGGCTGAGGCTGCCGGCTGGGAATGTTGGCTGAGATGGCAGGTTGAGGGATGAACAGTTGACTTGCCGCCCCCGTCCGATTATGTTCGGATCGGAGGGTGGTCGTTGTATATGAACATGAAAGCATTTTTGCTGCTGTTGTTGGCCATCACCAGTGAGGTGGCGGCGACATCGTCGTTGAAGGCGTCCCAAGGGTTTACCCGCTGGCTGCCGAGCCTGGTGGTCGTGATGGGCTATGGTGCGGCGTTTTATTTGATGGCCCTCAGTTTGAAATACATTCCGTTAGGGATTGCGTATGCCATCTGGTCCGGGCTTGGAACGGTCGGCATCGTCCTCATTGGCTACTTCATTTGGCGCGAATCGCTGAACGGCATGCAACTGTTCGGTATTGCCCTCATTTTGATCGGGACGATCATCTTGAATTTGAGCGGCAAATCGACAGCCCCGTGAGTCACTGACCCACGGGGCTTTTTGATGTTGTGGTCATGGGCCCGATGCGGCGATCAACCGGGCGATGTTCCGGGCCGTGGTTTTTAAGAGCGGGCGGACGTCCCGCATGGCTTCTTCCAGCGACATGGGACGGTTAGGGATGGCAAAGACGGCGTCGAAGCGGCGGTACAGTTTTTCCAGTGTCTGTTCGTCGCCGGTGAGGCTGCCGGAGACGAGAATCGTCCGGACGCCGTGGGCCCGGGCCATGTCCGCCAGCGTGACGGGGAGCTTGCCCAACAGCGTTTGCTCGTCGGTCCGGCCTTCGCCGGTGATGAGCCAGTCGGCATGGGGCAATTGGCCGGCCAAGCCGGAAACCTCGATGATCAAGCGGGCGCCCGATTCGATTCGCCCGCCGAGGCAGAGGAACGCAAAGCCGAGCCCGCCGGCGGCACCGGCTCCCGGGTGGTGCTGGAAGGTGCGGCCCAGATGGCGTTCCACCTGTTCGGCGTAGCTCGCCAAGGCTTCGTCCAGTTGCCGGACTTGTTCCGGCGTCGCCCCTTTTTGCGGGCCAAAGACGACGGATGCCCCCTGGGGACCGCACAGCGGGCTTTGGACGTCGCTGGCGACGACGATGTCCGCTTCCCGGAGCCGGGGATCCAGCGTGCTGAAGTCGACCCGGGCGATGCGGGACATCCACTCCAGGACGGTTCCCGGTTGTGGCGCTCCCGGATCATGGAGACGGCCGTCCATCATGGCGGCAGGACCGGCCGGGGCGAGATCGGTCGGTGCAGGAATAGCCGGTTTGAAGTCGGGCAGGCGGTTTCCCGCCGGGTCGTAAAAGGCGGCGCCCAACGCCTGCAGCATGCCCAGGCCGCCGTCGTTGGCGGCGCTGCCTCCCAGGCCGATGAGAAAGCGGCGGATGCCGTGGTCCAGGGCGTGGCGGATGCATTCGCCGAGGCCGAAGGTTGTCATGAGGAGCGGATTCCGTTGCTCCGGCGGGACCATGGTCAGCCCGGCCACCGCCGCCGTCTCCAGGACGGCGACAGCGGTGCCGGAAGGGGATGGATGCAGCCCCTGCAGGTCGTTTTGTTCATGTTGGTCTGTTTGTTCATGATGGTCTTGATGGACCGGCTGTTGATGATGGTCGGCCTGCCTGGCCGGATCTGGCCGGCGGCCGCCGATTGGGATCGCCGTTGTATGATCGATGATGCCGTAAAAGGTGCGCACCGGCGTGCCCGTAGGGCCGGTGGCCGTCAGCCGGACAAGGCGTCCGCCGGTGCCGGCCAACACCGCCTCCACCGTGCCTTCGCCGCCGTCGGCCATGGGAAAGGCGTGCACCGACGCTTGGGACAACTCTTGCCGAATCGCATCGGCCATGATGCGGGCCGCTTCGACGGCGCTGAGGGAGCCTTTGAACGAATCGGGGGCGACGAGGATGCGCATGATTTTCCCACCTTCGTTGCGATATCGAGAGGGACAAGCCCATTATGCCAGGTGCATGAGAAAACAAAAAGAGGGGGCCTCCCAGCCCCCTCGCTGCATGCTTGTGTTGCCCCTTTTGAACCGTACTTTGTCAGTTGGACTTGGCCCGCTCCCGCAAGACGTATTTGAGAATTTTGCCGCTGGCGTTGCGGGGCATTTCATCGATGAAGTAATATTTCCGCGGCCGTTTGTAGTCCGCCAGTTTGTCGCTCTTTTTGCAGAATTCTTCCAGCTCTTCGGCGGTGAGGTTCGGATCTTTTTTCACCACGTACGCCACCACTTTTTCGCCCCACAACTCGTCGGGTTCGCCCAGGACTGCCACGTCCAGCACGCCCGGATGTTCGTACAAGACGTCTTCCACTTCCCGCGGATAAATGTTTTCCCCGCCGCTGATGACCATGTCTTTCAGCCGATCGGCCACCCAGAGGTAACCGTCTTCATCCAAATAGCCGAGATCGCCCGAATGGTACCAGCCTTTGTACAACGCTTCGGCGGTGGCTTCTTCCCGCTTGTAGTAGCCGACCATCATGCAGGAGCCGCGGATGATGATCTCGCCGATTTCGCCCGGGGCACACACGTCGTCCGGTTCCGACGGCGCGCCTTCCCGGGGCCGGACGACCCGCAGTTCGTGGTTGATGCACACTTTTCCTGCCGAGCCGGCTTTCGTCAGCTGTTCGTCTTCGTACAGGAACGTGACCGCCGGGCCGAATTCGGTCATGCCGTACGCTTGGATGAGGTCGATGCCCAGCCGATCTTTCAACGCCTTCACCAAGGTGGGGGCCATGGGGGCTGCGCCGTACAGGCCTCTTTTCAAGGAGCTCAAGTCGTATTGGGACAAATCTTCTTGCAAGAGCATATTCCACATGGTAGGCGCGGCGAAGAAGTGGTCGATCTTCTCATCCTGCACCAGTTGCAAAATTTGCTTCGTGTCAAAATGGTGCATGATGACGCTGCTGGCGCCGATGTGCACCCGGGGCAAGAAGACGCAGTG
>PKQY01000057.1 GCA_017577895.1 Bacillota bacterium | reverse complement strand
GTCTGGGCCGTGTCTCAGTCCCAGTGTGGCCGGCCACCCTCTCAGGTCGGCTACGCATCGTCGCCTTGGTGAGCCGTTACCTCACCAACTAGCTAATGCGCCGCAGGCCCATCTGTCAGTGGCGCCGCAGCGCCTTTCCTCCCCCAGGCATGCGCCCGGAAGAGCGTATCCGGTATTAGCACCGGTTTCCCAGTGTTATCCCGGTCTGACAGGCAGGTTACCCACGTGTTACTCACCCGTCCGCCGCTGGGGCCCGGGCTTCCGCCCGAAGGCTTCCGCCCGTTCCCCCGCCCGACTTGCATGTATTAGGCGCGCCGCCAGCGTTCGTCCTGAGCCAGGATCAAACTCTCCATGACAAGTTCAATCCCAACTCCGGCTCGCTTCACTGTGCAGTTTTCAAGGAACATCATTTGCATCTCATGGTTGCTACTGTCTTCGCTGCGCTACCGCACAAGCGCGACTTTTTTATTGTACCACGTTTGCGTCGCCCTGTCAAGCGGTGTGTGGTTGCCAATTGTTGGCGCCGCTTGCTTGGCATTGCAAACATACTTTGTTGCGGTGTTTTGGTTTGTGTTGCTGTCGCCTTATCGCGAACAGCATGGATAACTATATCACGGATGCATGCCCGGATCAAAATCGATTAATCATCCCTGCCTCGAACGAACCATGATTTTGGCCTTTTTTGTCGAAACAAACGAGACCTTTCAAGGCTGTCCTTTGGTTCTCTCCTGCTTTCTCTCCTCGTCTCTCCTTCCCACAAATTGCCTGGCCCCCAGTCCATCCATGGTCCGGTTTCATAAATTCGTGCCGGAGAGACAAACTAACCGGGGACGGCAACCATCACGAAAGGAGCGTTTTTGCATGCCGAAACAAGTTCGACCGAATCCCGACGACCGTTCGGACAACGTGGAAAAATTGCAAGAAATGATCGAAAACACCATGGCCAACATTCATGAAACGGAAGATTTCCTGAAAGCCCATGCCGATCAAATGAATCCGGAAGAAGTGGCCCAACTGGAAGCGAAAAACGAACGGCGCAGAGAAGCCATTGAAGGATACCGCCGCGAAATCCAAGATGAACTGAAGGCCAGCAAAGAGTAAAAAAACCTGCCTCACCGGTGCCGATGAGCGACACCGGTGAGGCAGGTTTTTTATGAGCCAAGGGCGTTAACTCCAGGCGTCATCCCCGTAAAAGACATGGGACAGCCGGATGGTGCCTCCGTCCATTTCCATGACGCCATACGAATAATACGGACTTCTCCGTTTTTCGGTGGCCGAGCCGGGATTAAACAAAATCGTCCCTTGGGCGGTCTTTAAATACGGTAAATGGGAATGACCGAAAATGATCACATCCACCGCCTCGCCGGCAAACGCCTCCCAGGCCCGCTTGACGGTCTGCTCCCGCGCTCCTCCATCGCCATGAATGAGTCCGATGACCCGTCCACCGAGTCGAATTTTCTCCTTCCGTTTCAGACGCCGACGAATTTCGGCATCATCGTTGTTCCCCACAACGCCCACCAAATTGTTGTTCAAAGCCAACAAATCATCCAACACGTCGCCCGTCATGAAATCGCCGGCGTGCAACACGACATCGGCCCGTTCCACTTCTTCGATCAACCGCGGCGGCAGCCATCGACCCCGTTTCGGCAAATGGGTATCGGATAAAACGATAATCCGCACGTCACGTCATCCCTTTCTTTTTTCTTGGCCTTCTTCTATGTTTGTCTGGTCCTATGTTCGTCTCGCGGTCGCTTTGCTCAGTTCCATCCTATCAGCCATTGAACAAGGGGGAATCTTTTTCCAACCCCGCTCTGTCAATACGCCGTCGACCGGCCAATCGTGGGCTTCGGCCGGCACCCACGGGAGCAATTGCATGTCGAACGCCAGCCCGATGGTCAGGAACCGGTGGGAAGCCCGGTCCAAAAACCGGTCGTAATATCCCCCGCCATAGCCAATGCGAAACCCGCGTCGGTCAAAGGCCACAGCCGGCACCAATAACAACGCCGTCCGCTCTGGCGGCACCACGGCGGTAAAAGACGGTTGGGTTTGTGCCGGTTCCTCAATGCCCCACGGCCCGGGAATGACATCGGTCCATTGGCGAATTTCGATAAAGTCCATCGTCTGCTCCTGCCGATTCGTCTTCGGCGCCCACACCCGCTTCCCGTCCTGCCATGCCATCTCCACGATGGGCCGCGTATCTACTTCGCTGCGCACCGACAGATACGTCAGTACGTCCTTAGACTGACGGTACCATGCCGAAGAACACAGCCAACGGGCAATGAGGAGGGAACGATGGCGCCGCTCCGAAGCTGGCAGCTGGTCACGCCGCTGCAAGCACACGGCCCGCAAAAAGGCTTTTAACCCCGGCACTCCCTGGTTCACCGTTTTCTCCTCCAAACGTGTCCCATATTGGCGCAAATCCTGGTGATGCTTCATTTTAACACAAATGGTCACCGGACGGTGCAAGTCGCAGGAGGAGCATGGGCACGACCAAGTACACAATGGCCGTCGCCGCTGCCACAATGCCGGAGTCGTTGAACAACAACGCCGTGACGCTGGCTGCCAAAATCCCGCGAAAAGCGGCCGACCATTCGGAACGAAGCCGCCACGTTCGCTCCCCGTTTCGCGGCACAAACTGCACACAAAAACTGACGATGAGCGCCGTGGCGACCACTTTCGTCCAAATGGAATGTCGGATCAGACGCCAATTCGTCTCCAGCTTGCGGAGCACCAACGATTGCAACAGCTCCCATTCGCCGTCACCGGCCGCCGCCAACGCTTGGCCGACGTGAGAAGATTCGTGTTGCACCGGCTCCTCGAGCCACCCTCCATTGAAAACGAACAACAACACGACGGCTACCAAAAAACCGATCAGCGAGTACAATGCAATGCGGCCCGGCGAAATATGAGAAAAACGCAAAAAAAACCACGTGCCGACAAAACCGACGCCCGCCGTCAACGCACCGCCCGCATTGGCCCCGGCCTGTGGTGCCGCCAACACCGCCAGCCAGGCCAACATCCCCAAGGATACGCCACACCGCACCCAACGGGCCTTCCATTGTTGTTCCAACGGCCGGAACCACCCCCAGAGCAATGCCGCCGTCAAAATGACCGCCCCGACCACAATCCCCATAAATTCATTGCCGATGCCGTAAAACCGCGCCGCCAACATCGGGTCGTAACTCAACAACGAACGTTTGAGCCAAATCCCGCCCCGCCACAAGTCCAGGGCAATGGTCGCCCATGCGCTGACGGATGCCGTCAACAAGGCCAGCCGCAACGACCAACGTTCCGTCACCCAAGCCGCTAAAATCGGAACGGCCCAGACGAGCAGCAAGACATGCCCGGCGCTGGCCCGCGGGTCCGAGATGACCAGCAAGACAGCGGGCGCAAACAACATGGCCAACAAGAGAACGCGGATGGGCCGGTACCAACGCCGCAGGCGCAACAACCAGACGACGGCTGCCAAGAGCAACAGGACCATCTGCTGGATGACATACGGCCGGAGCACCTTCGGCCGGAGCTGATGGGCCCACTGCATGCGGGCCAGCTCATCCCAAAAGGCACTCTCTTCCTCCGACACCGCCGAATTCCCAACCGATTCGGCCAGTTGCAACGGCAACCCGCCCATGCGGCGATCGGACCCGAGTCCCAGCTGGTCCAATATGGTCGCCGTCACGTCCAGATTGGTCACGATGCCGGCGCGACGGGTGCTGGGGGAGTACAGCAACCCGCCGCCCGCCGACGAATGGGACAACCACAACACCGGCGCTAGCCACATCCCGTTCCGATAACTTTCTTCATCCACCATGAGCGAAACCACGAACAGCGCATCGTGGGGCAACAACGCTTGTTTCAAGGACGAGACAAAATCGGCCATCTCGGTCAAAATCTGCTGCCGCAAATGTCGGGCATGCCCGTCTGCCATCTTGTCCCGAACGGCCTCCCACCGATCCAAATCCCCCAGTTCAAACACCGCCAGCCGAACACCGGCCGGCAATTGTCGAAACTGAGTCAACATCCGTCCGTAATTCGTGGCGACGCCAAAGGGCCGTTCCCGATCCCGGCGGACCATCCCAGGTCCCACTTCGCCCAACGGTGTCCAGCCGGACTCGTCCATCGTCACTAACGGCGCCAACCGCTTGACGGTCGCCCCCCGATCGCTGTTGCCAAACACGGCCGTCCATCCTCCGGCATCCCGGATGCGCTGTCCTAAAGCACCGGGGGTGGCCGGAAAGCGGCCCGTTTTTTCGTTTTCCCTTACCAACTGGCCGACGGCCGGAACCACTACCCCTTCTTGGCGCCGGCGTCCGGTCAGCTGGGCATATTCATCCGCCGCCGTCCATCCTGTCTCCAACCGCTCGTTGGCATCAAAACCGTGGACCTCTTTGTGACCGGCGGCATAGGCACCGGCCCCGAGGGTGACCGCCTGATGGACATCTCCGTGTCCCCGGGCGGTTTTTAACGTCATGCCGGCCAACCAACCTTCGGCGGCCAGCACCTGCCAACGGGGATGCGTCGCCACATCGTCCAGCGACAAGCCGTTGACGAGCACCACGATGACCCGCTGCACCGGCGGATGCATCTGCGCCGCTGAAGCCGCTGAAACGCCGTCCCCCACCGCCCCGTGGGCCTGCGCCGCTGCCAGAAGGAACGCTCCCAGGGCTGCCAACCACAACTGCCGCATCCTTATTGCCTCCTCTTGAGGCTATTGTTCCCGCCCTATCCACCGCCATCCAGCAGCGAACTGTTCGACAAACATACGATCGCCTGGCCCGTTCTTCCACAAACTTATCCACAATATGCACAACATTATCCACAGCGAAAATCGCTTTCGTTCAACTGTTTCCGCCGTTTTTCCACATATTCCAACCTCCGTCCAGCCCCCAGTTATCCAGACGAACAACCATCGACAATTGATCGACAAAAAAGCCGCCCCTGGACGCACCGACCGGTGCCCAAGAAGCGGCTTCCTGCGATCCTCATAAGGCTAAATCGGCCACCGCATTCAAATCCATTTCGGCGAACACGCCCCGTTCGTACAGGATGTCCGCAGCCGCCGCGATCATGGCGGCGTTATCCGTGCACAAGGAAAGGGGCGGCACGACCAACGGAATGCCCAACTCCTGGCAACGTTCCTGCAGCGTGCGCCGGAGCCCCTGATTGGCCGCCACGCCGCCGGCCAACAACACTTGCCGGACTCCCAGCGTTTGGGCGGCCCGCACCGTCTTTTCCACCAGCACTTCGACGACCGCCGCTTGAAAACTGGCCGCCACGTCCTCCAACCGCCAAGGCCGGCCCGCTTGTTCCGCTCGGGTTACAGCTTGGATGACGGCCGTTTTCAAACCGCTGAAGCTGAAATCGTACGAATCCGGTTCCAGCCAGGTCCGGGGTAGCGGCACTAGCGGTCGGCCTTCCTGGGCCAGACGATCTAGTTCAGCTCCTCCGGGATACGGCAGTCCGAGGAAGCGGGCCACTTTGTCATACGCTTCTCCGGCGGCATCGTCCCGCGTCTGGCCGATGACGTCATAATGCCCGTGCTCTCGCATCAAAATGAGTTCCGTATGTCCTCCGGAGACGACCAGCGCCAACAAAGGGAACGTCATTTCGCCGACCAATCGGTTGGCGTAAATGTGACCGGCGATGTGATGAACGGCCACCAGCGGTAGGTCCCACGCCAACGCCAGCGCCTTCGCCGCGGCGACGCCCACCAGCAACGCGCCGACGAGCCCCGGACCGGCCGTGACGGCCACAGCGGACAGATCTTTCCGGTCCACCTGGGCCTGTTGAAGGGCCTGTTCGACGACGAGGCTCACCTGTTCCACGTGCCGTCGAGACGCCACCTCCGGCACCACACCGCCAAAAGGCTGGTGGAGCGCCATTTGGGAGGCGACGACATTGGACAAAATGTGACGTCCGTCGGCTACCACCGCCGCCGCCGTCTCGTCGCAGCTCGTTTCAATGCCGAGTATCAGCCGGGGGCGTCGTTGTCCTTCATCCATGCCCATTCCTTTCCTCCTCGTGCATCCGTCATTCTTGAACTTCCCAGTCCCATGGCGGCGCTTCCGTTTCCACCATCTTCCGCAACCGTTCCTCGTCCAACGCGGCCCACATGATCAGGGCGTCTTCCATGTTGTCGGAATAATATTTGGGCCGGACACCGGTGACGGTAAATCCTAACTTTCGGTACAGATTTTGCGCCTTGACGTTGGACACCCGCACCTCCAATGTCATCCGCTGGGCTCCCAAGGCGATGGCTTTCATCATCAACGTCACCATCAACAACCACCCCAGGCGCCGCCCCTGCACCTGGGGGTGCACCGCCACGTTGGTGATGTGCGCCTCGTCCACCAAAATCCACATGCCGCCAAAGCCGACAATGTTGTCGTCCAGCGTCAACACGAAGTAGTGGGCAGTGCGGTTCATCGTCAATTCGTTATAATATGCTTGTTTCGACCACGGATGGGCGAAGGCGGCGCAATCCACTTCCCAGACGCCGTCCACATCGTTCAAACGCATGGGACGCACGGCGACGCGTTCCTTCATCCAGAACCACTCCCGATTTCGACCCCTCGCCCCAATTTCTGTTCTGCTTCTGTCTTTTGCAAATACCGGGGCACGAACCGGTGAATGTCGGCACCTTGCGCCAGCACCATGACCGTGTCCTTTTGCGGGGAAATCCACCGGCCGCTGTACCACGCCCAGGCCAGCCGGCCAATGGATGAAGGGCGGGGCAGACGGTGTTCGGGTTGGGGCATCGTCAGCCGCTCTCCCAACCGGCTCCGGGCCGTCTCTTGATGCAACAGGGCATCTTCCCCGGCCAGCCATACCGGCCCGTCCAACGGGACCAAGACCTCGGACACCCAATCGGTCCACACCGTCACCGTTTCAGGCCGTACCAAACGCAGTTCCCCTGCCTCATACCGATACAAACCCGTGTACACACGCCCCCGCCGGGCGTCGATGAGCGGACAAATCCAGCCCTCCACCGGACCCACTCCGGCCGCCATGGCCAGCAATGTGGACACGCCCACCAAGGGGATCGACAGCGCCCAGGCCATCATTTTCGCCGTTGTCACCCCGATGCGTACACCGGTATACGAGCCGGGTCCCATCCCCACCGCGATGAGTTGCAGATCCGACGGCGCCAGGTCCAGCTCCTGCAGCAGTCGCTCCACAGTGGGCATGAGGCGGACCGAGTGGTTCTTCTTCTGGTTCGTCAGCATCTCTCCCAACAATCGCTCATTTTCCAACACGGCGACGCCCATCACCAACGTCGAGGTGTCCATCGCCAACACGTTCATGTCGCTTCACGCTCCCCATCGGCCGGTTCCACAGCGGCCTTCCACTGCGCCAGCCGGCGGCTGCTTTCCGGACCCCTAGCCTGCACAACAACCGTCCGCCGTTCCCCGGTAAGGCGTTCGATGCGAATGTCGAGCCGGTCGTCCGGCAACAGCGGGGACACCACTTCCGGCCACTCGATCACCGTCACCCCATCGCCGTCCCAATATTCTTCTAATCCCAATTCTTCACTGCCATCGTCCAGCCGGTACAAATCCATGTGATACAAGGGAAGGCGCCCTTGATATTCTTTCACCAGCGTGAAGGTGGGGCTGTTCACCGCCTTGTTTATACCCAGGCCCCGCGCCAGCCCTTGGGTAAACGTCGTTTTGCCGGACCCTACCGGGCCGTACAAAGCGACACAATCGCCTGCCGTCAACAACTGACCTAACCGTTCCGCCCAACGCCGCATGTCATCGGCGGAATCGGCGATGAATCGCATCTCCATGGTCGGCTCATTCCTTACCATCGGTTTTGGCAAAATGGTTGTATCCCGACTTGGCCAAAGGCTCCTCGCGGCCGTCCGGCTGTCGGAGCACAACCCCAACCCCTTCACTCACCCAGCCACACCGATACACGGTCCGGCCTTGTTGAGCGAAAGCGTCCGCCAACGCGGGCCAAGCGTCAGGCGGCACCGTCCCCACCAATTGAAAATCTTCGCCGCCCGACAAGGCCCACTGCACCGGATCCTTGCCGCAAAAGCGGGCAAAATCCCGCACCGCATCGGCAATGGGAATCCGGTCCGCTTCGAGGCATATCTTCACCCGACTCGCCTCGGCCAATTCCCAGGCTTCACTGGCCAAGCCGTCGCTCACATCGTTCAGCGCCCCGCAAACCGGCAATGTCGACAAAAGGCGTCCGGCTTCGACTTGCGGTTCGGGATACTGGTGCAGCCGAATCAGTACGTCCCGTTTCCCGCCGTCGGCCTGTTGCTCCCAGGCGACCGCCGTCTCCGGATGCAGCAAGGCATACAGGCCTGCCGCCGAACCGCCCAACGGGCCGGTGACGAACACCCAGTCGCCGGGCTTGGCGCCGGAACGCAACCACGCCCGATCCGGCGCCACATCGCCCAACAACGTCACCGAGAGCATTAGACCACCGGGAGAGCGCACCGTGTCTCCCCCGATAATTCGCACATCAAACCGGCTCGCCAACTCCCACATGCCGGTGAACAACGCGGCCAGTTCGTCCACCGTCCAATCTTCGTTCACTCCCAGCGTCACCAAGGCATACCGGGGTTCAGCCGCCATGGCGGCCACATCACTGAGATTGGCGGCCATCACTTTCCAACCGATGGCATGGGGTGTCATCGTTTGCCGCGTAAAGTGCGGCCCTTCCACCATGGCATCACACGTGATGACCCAGTCTTTGCCAGGGCGTGGACGGACGACCGCTCCATCGTCCCCGGGCCCGACGATGACCGCCGGCAAACTTTCACCGGTGACATCCGCTTTTGCAGTTCCCGCCTTTTGCATCGCCGGTGCTGCCTCGAGTAAACGCCGAATCAACGCAAACTCGTCCAACGCGCATCCGCCGCTTTCATTTCGTGACTTTACTTTCCCCAGCATTATAACAATGGAAGACGATACAAATAAAGGCGATCCGTCTTGCCGACAGTCGCCTGATATTATTTTTAATATTCTGTAATTTTAAGCGCAAAAAATGGAGCGGGTGATGGGAATCGAACCCACGCATCTGGCTTGGAAGGCCAGTGTTCTACCATTGAACTACACCCGCATTGTTTTTGTTAATGGTCGGGGTAGCAGGATTTGAACCTGCGACCTCATGCTCCCAAAGCATGCGCTCTACCAAGCTAAGCTATACCCCGAGGTAAGAAAGTGGTGTGCCCTGAGGGATTCGAACCCCCGACCTTCTGATTCGTAGTCAGACACTCTATCCAACTGAGCTAAGGGCACACGATAATGGTGCGGTCGGCGAGATTTGAACTCGCACGGTCAAAAGACCACTACCCCCTCAAAGTAGCGTGTCTGCCAATTCCACCACGACCGCACGATAGGTGACATCGACTTTTCCCGTCATGTCACGGAGATATTTTAGTATACCGGTACTTTGTTGTCAAGGGCAGATTGATACACGTGCGTGTCAAGGTTTGGTAGGCA
>PKQY01000005.1 GCA_017577895.1 Bacillota bacterium | reverse complement strand
TCCAGATCCAACCGGATGTTTTCTTTTTTCGTGACACCGGGAATGGCGCATTCGACAACGACTTCATCGTCGGTCTCATACACGTCTGTCTGGAGCCATTGGCTTTGAAAGAAGTTCCAATTGGACGGATCCAACAGCCGTTCCATCTCCCGGCGGATGGCGTCAAAAGGCCGCATCGGATCTTGTGGAATGAGGGGCATGTGTGTACGTCTCCTTTCCATTATGATAATCCCTCCGTTAGTATTTCCGGTTGTTGGGTCGGTTATGTTTGTTGTCAATGTATGGGGATGTGTTTTACCAGGTGTGGGCCATGTTGCAACCGTCTGGCATTGGATTACAATGAAATGGAATTCGGTGTGCAACATGGTCAGGAGAGGAACGGAGGGAGGTACCGGCGTGGCGGAACTGTTGCTTTGGATTTTGTTCGGGATGTTATTGCTCTTTTTCGTCTTGTTGTTCGTCGTCCCGCTCGTGTTGTTTGCCCTTTTTTACGTTTTTGACCAACGGCAAAAACAACATGCGGTGTTGCGCAATTACCCGTTATTGGGACGCATTCGGTATTTTTTCGAAATGATCGGACCGGAGTTGCGGCAATATTTATTTGAACACGATACGGCGGGCAAGCCGTTTTCCCGCATCGATTATCAGTATGTGGTCTTGTCGGCCAAGTACGGGAAGGCGATGATCGGCTTCGGTTCCCGCCGCGATTTTGAAGCGCCGGGGTTTTACTTGCAAAACAGCTTGTTTCCAAAGCTGGCGGAAGAGTTGCGGGTCGAAAAAGTGCCCGTCAAAACGAAAAAATACGACCTGTTGAAGGAAACCCTCATTTCCCGCAAGGAAGTGCAACGGGACGTCCTGTTTGATGCGTGGTTGTTGAAGGAAGAAGACGCCGTCATCATCGGCCGCCGTCGGCCCCAGCCGTTTCGCGTCCGGGGCCTGGTGGGCATGTCGGGGATGAGTTTCGGGGCGTTGGGCGAAAACGCCATCACTGCCTTGTCGGAAGGGCTCGGCATTGTCAGAGAGACGTGGATGAATACGGGAGAAGGAGGCATATCGCCCTATCATTTGAAGGGCAACGTCAACTTGATCATGCAAATTGGCCCGGGCTTGTTCGGGGTGCGGAACGAGGACGGGACGTTTAATTGGGACAAGTTACGGGAATGGGCCGCCCATCCCAACGTGCGGGCCTTTGAACTGAAATTGGGACAAGGGGCGAAAATTCGCGGCGGTCACCTGGAAGGCCACAAAGTGACGCCGGAAATCGCCGCCATGCGGGGAATTCCTGTGGGCCAGACGGTGGACAGCCCCAACCGTTTTAAAGATTTGGCGGATGCCGCCGCACTCCTGACCTTCGTGCAGCGGTTGCAGCGGGAGACCGGCAAGCCGGTGGGCATTAAGCTGGTCGTCGGAGCGCCGGAGCCCTTTGAACAATTGGTCCAAACGATGAAGGAACTCCACATTTTTCCCGATTTTATTACGGTGGACGGCGGCGAAGGCGGGACCGGAGCCACGTACCCGGAGCTGGCCGACAGCGTCGGTTTGCCGCTGTGGGCGGCATTGCCCATTGTCGATAACACGTTAAAGGCGTACGGCATCCGGGACGAGATTACCGTCTTTGCTTCCGGCAAACTGTTTTCCCCCGATCGGATTGCTGTCGCCTTGGCGTTGGGGGCTGATGTGGTCAACATCGCCCGGGGATTCATGATTGCGGTCGGCTGCATTCAGGCCATGCGGTGTCATACGAACCAATGTCCGGTGGGCGTGGCCACCACCGATCCCCGGTTGCAAAAGGCGTTGGTGGTGGAAGAGAAAAAATACCGGGTGGCCAATTACGTGTTGGCGCTGTGGGAAGGGTTGTTTCACGTGGCGGCGGCCTGCGGACTGGAAAGCCCCCGGCAGTTTAGGCGGGAACATGTGGTGTACAAAGACGGGATGGGCCGGGTCCACCGGCTGAACGAAGCAGGTGCGGTGCCAAAGCTGACGTGGGATGCGCTTTCTCATTCCGAACGAGTGGATTCTATGTAATGGGAAGCGGGGCACCGACAAGACGAATGAATGGTTAAGATGTCGGGATGGCGAGGTGAGCACGATGACGATTCGTTCCATTGCGAAGGCGGCTATCATTGCCGCTCTGTATGTCGTGTTGACATTGGCGTTTGCGCCGTTTTCGTACGGTCCGATCCAAGTGCGGGTCAGCGAGATGCTGACGGTGTTGCCCATCTTTTTCATCGAAGCGATTCCTGGATTGTTCATTGGTTGCCTGTTGGCCAACGTCCTAGGCGGATTGGGATTGTGGGATATCATCGGCGGCAGTTTGGTGACGCTGTTGGCGGCCATTGGAACGTATTGGCTGCGCCGGACGTGGTTCGCCTATGCGTGTCCCATCGTGGCCAACGCCTTTTTGGTCAGTGCCTATTTGGCGCCCATGTTCGGCGTCCCCTATTGGATTACCGCGTTGTACATCGGTCTGGGGGAAGCCATTGCTGTCTGCGCCTTTGGGATTCCTCTGGTCATCATTTTGCGAAAACGGTTGGAGAAACGTTAAAAATGTTTCAAAATTATGTAATTGATTGCCTGAAGTTGTAAAAGAAGCAAAATTTCAGTAAAATGATCTTTACTTTCAAAATTGAATGGGCGCTCATTCACTTAAAAGGGAGGAACAGAGATGAAAACGTCATTTTCATTGGCCCGATACATGATCCGGACCGTGCCCAGCGCCGCCATCGGGGCCTTTGTCATCGGTTATACCCTCGACGTGATCCAGGATGTCTGGCGGCCGACAGCACCAAGCAAGTGGCGGATGCTTTGAACAAACAACATGCCATGGAAGAGCTGTACGCTTCCGCCGAAGCGTTCAGCAACACGGTCATGCAGCTGTACGAAGCCATGGGATTTTTTCGGAAGGCAGAAGAATGATGAGGAAACCTGCACCACATGCGCCAAATATTGACAGTATCTTGTAATGTTCATCAATATACATTCAACCGCCATTCTTCTGAGCCTGTAGACCATGCTCCCCATAGAGTCAGTCTACAGGCTTTTGATTATGGAAATGACTGTTAATTGATAATTTTGTCTGAACATGTAAAAGAAGAAAAAGCCTGTTATAATAATGTTTACCCTTTATGGAATGATGGTTCATTTGGTGATTCATGAGCTTTTTATAGGGAGGGCTGAGACAAAGTGACGTTTTCGTTGATGCGTTACATCCTGCGAAGCTCCTCCAGCGCCATGGTGGGAGGTGGCTTGGTCGGCTATTGTCTCTTATGGGCCAACGGACATCATGGCATGAATTTGTGGTTGAACGTGCTCATTTTCGTCGGTTGCGCCGGCATCCTAGGTGCCCTGATTGGCGGTTTGAACTACAAGCGGTTTGTGGCGCCCATGATACCGATCATGGGACAGTTGCAACAAATGGCGGACGGCGATTTGGGAGTCCGAGTCGATGAGAGCCAGGCCGGCGAGTTGAAGCATGTCGTCCGTTCCATCAATCACATGGGAGAGGTTTGGCAAGGCGTCTTGCAACAGATCATGCAATCGGCCAGTCAAGTGGCTTCCTCTTCCCAGGAACTGTACGCCACGGCACAAGAAAGCGCATCGGTGGCGGAAACGATTTCGTCCGCCATCGGCCAGATGGCGGCTGGTGCCAATTCCCAGGTGGAAGCCGCCGAGGGCAGCCGTCAAGAATTGCAACAGGTGCATCAGTACATGGCAGACATCACCGAACTGCTCCAGGAGGTTTCCCGAGCGGCCGCGAGTCTGACAGAAAAAGCGGGACAAGGCAATCAGTATGTGCAGGAGGCCGTGAACATCATCCGCCAAGCCAGCGATTCGGTCTCAGAAGCTGCGGCGGTCGTCGACGATTTGCAGACGCGCTCGCATGAGATTGGCGATATATTGGATATGATCACACATCTGGCTTCACAGACGAACTTGTTGGCATTAAATGCAGCCATTGAAGCGGCTCGGGCCGGCGAGCAAGGAAGAAGTTTTTCGGTGGTGGCCAGCGACGTCCGGCAGCTGGCCGTCCAATCGGGCGAAGCGTCTAGACAGATCGGCGCCTTGGTGGCCAAAATTCAGCAAGACACGGCGCAGGTCGTGGAGATGATCCGGACCATGATGTCGAAAGTCCAGAAAGGGTTAGACGCCGTGCGGTTGGCTGGCGAAGTGTTTCAGCGCATCGTCGATGCGACCCGGGAAGTGTCCGCAAAGATCCACCAAGCGTCCGCTTCTTCTACCCATATCGCCGACAGTTTTCAGCAAGTCGCCCGTTCTATGGACGAGATGACCGATATTGCGCGGGAGGCGGCCGACAACACCAAACAAGTGGCCGAAGCGTTGAACAAACAGTTGGCGGCCATGCAGAAGTTGTTCTCTTCTTCCGAAGTGCTCAACGACACGGCCAACCGGTTGTACGAAGCCATGGGGTTTTTTCGGAAAACGTAAACAGGCGGTTTAGCCTGTTTGCGTTTTTTTTGTCTTTTTGCGGCCATCATTTCAAGACGTTCATCATCTCGGACCCGATGTTATACGTATGAACTGATGGACAACCGTTTTCCGGTACAGCGTAGTGACGGGTTCCATGTTCCCCAATGACACGTTGGCGCCCGACATTTGTAAATAAAGGCCGAGCATCAAGATGGTCGACATGACCAAAACATGGACGCTCACCATGATCTTCAGCACGCGGTTAATCCGCCGGTCGCCGCCTCGCACGATGTATGCGACAGGATGGCGGCAACTGCGTAGCTCATTAAGATGTCGTATTCCATGACAAGGGATGCGCATGATACGTGTCATTTTGCGATTGCCCATTTTTTAGGTGATTTGCCTTTTCGACGTCGACCTCACGTTGCTGACCGTTGCGCGTGATTTTGGGCAACGCGACGGTGACGCTGGTGGTGATCTGGGTACTGAACGCCAGGGGCCAAATTAGCGTGTTTGAAGCTCCTAAGAACAATCACAAGCCGAGGAGTTTCTCCTAGATTTTTTGCGGCATGAAAATGACGGTGCAATGAGGAGGGATGGGGTTGGTCTCCATCAGTTTATGCATGTTCGTCAAGGATGAGGACGATATCGTCAAGTCGTTTTTGTTTTGCTTGGCTTTTCGTTTGATGAGTTGCTATCCGTCGGCGTTTCACGGTGGTCCATCATGTGGCTTTGACCGTGGAAAGTGCCGCCTTCTTCAATGATGAGCGTTGGGGTGTGGCAATTGCCGATGAGTGTGCCGGTGGATAAGATGCTTAACGTGCCGCTGGCATGGATCTCCCCGTGGACTTTTCCCGCGATACTGACATTGCGGGCGTGAATGTTGGACTCCACGACGCCGCTTTCGCCGATGATGCAGTCCCCTTCACAATAGATGTTACCTTTCATTTGTCCTTCGATGCGGACGCTGGCCTGGGAGCGAATGGTTCCTTCAAAGATGCTGTCTGTTCCGATTAACGTATCGGTTTGTTCCAAGGGTGTTTTTTTGCCTGTTTTTAACAACACGAGTCCCCCTTATTTTTTTGGATGTTAATGGGTCGCTGCTTGCAAATAAGAAAGCGGATCGACCAGTTGACCGTTTTTGATGATTTCGAAATGCAAGTGGGGGCCGGTGCTGCGGCCGGTGTTGCCGAGTAAGGCGATGCGCTGTCCTTTTTCGACCAAAGAGCCTGGGCGCACGAGGATTTTGTTCAGATGCAAATACCGGGTTTGCAGTCCGTTGCCATGGTCGATGGCGACGTAGTAACCCATGGCCCGCTGGTAACCGGCAGCAACGACTTTCCCGGCGGCGGTGGCGTATACGGGATCGTTGATTTGACCGCCGATGTCGATGCCGGCATGGAAGCTTTTTCGTTTGGTAAACGGATCCCGACGGTAACCGAAACGGGAGGTGATTTTTTTCGACTCGGTGGGCCAGATGTTCAAAATTTACGGATGAGTTAAAAGATGCATGTGGAATTTATTATTTTCTTCAAGATGGACAGATTAAATACGTTGGCAGGGCTCTTCCAACAGTTGGATTAAAGTCGAGAATTTTAAACCAAATTCATGCATATGGGGATGATTGGGAAACGGTCATTAGAGATGATGATACGGAAGTGGGTGTAATCATATTTAATGAACAAGATGAGTGGTATTTTATTTCAGCGTTGGAACACTACTTAATAGAAAAACTTAAACCAACGTTTAATAAAAGATTCTAGAATTTTTGCACGACATGTGAGTTCGCACCCGAGAGAGTGCTTTTATTGATGATTGGAAGGTGATATTCGCCAGGTTGCCATAGAAGTGTTAGAATGGTGGAAACAAAATTGGAAGCAAGCAGGTGACCACTCCATGTCCATCTCCAATCAACCGTTTTTCAGTTCATGGAGCGGGGGAAAAGACTCGACGTTGGCGCTTTATCACGCCTTGCGGAACAATGGAAAACCCCGCTTTCTTTTTACCATGTTTGAGGAAGACGGTTTGCGTTCCCGGGCCCACGGGCTGCCAAAACACCTCTTGGAAAAACAGGCGCAAAGCCTGAACATTCCCCTGGTGACCCGTTCCGCTTCCTGGGACGATTACGAAAAGGTGTTTGTGGACCAATTGCGCCGCTTCAAAGCGCAAGGTGTACAAGTCGGTGTCTTTGGTGACATCGATTTGGAAGGACATTGCATCTGGCAGGAAAAAGTGTGTGCGGCGGCGGGGTTGACGGCTTACATTCCGTTGTGGAAACGACCGCGGCGGGAACTGGCGTATGAATTCGTATCGCTCGGTTTTCAAGCCGTCATTGTGGCGGTCAACCGCCAAATGGTCGACGAACGTTTTTTAGGCCGGCCTTATAATGAGGAGACGTTAGCCGAACTGGAGCGAGACGGTGTGGATGTGACGGGGGAAAGCGGCGAGTTCCATACGTTTGTCACCGATGGTCCCATCTTTCAGCATCCCATCGGCATTCGAATTGAAAAAATCGTTTCCGATGGAAATTACAGCTTTGTAGACTGGTCATGAAAATGTGAACATTGAGCAAACGTTTACAGGCTCGTTATAATCAACTTAGGCTAGCGGAATTTGGCTTTCTAGAGGAGGGAAGAGCGTTGCTGTATATAGACGGAAAATGGGTACAGGCATCTGACGGCAAAACATTTATCGTGACAAACCCCGCAACCGGCGAGACGTTGGGGCAAGTGGCCGACGGGGGCAAAGAAGATACCCGGATGGCCATTGAGGCGGCCCATCGGGCTTTTCCTGCTTGGTCGGCTTTGCCGGCCAAAGAGCGCGCGCAATACATGATGGAAGCCGTACAAATCATGCGTCAACGCATCGAGCGGCTGGCTGAGACGATCACCAAAGAGATGGGCAAGCCATTGCGAGAAGCCCGCAGCGAGATTCAAATGGGCTTGGAATATCTGGAATGGTATGCGGAAGAAGGCAAGCGGGTTTACGGCGACACCATTCCGGCATCTACGGCGAACAAACGGCTGTTGGTCTTGAAACAGCCGGTGGGTGTCGTTGCGGCCATTACGCCGTGGAATTTTCCCTTTTCCATGATTACGCGCAAAATTGCGCCGGCCATTGCCGCCGGTTGTACCGTGGTGCTCAAGCCGGCACCGGCCACGCCGCTGACGGCCATCGCCATTTTTGAAGCGTTTGAAAAGGCGGGTTTCCCGCCCGGTGTCGTCAACCTCATCACCAGTGACCGGGCGACGGAAGTCGGGGAAGAGTTGATGAGCAACCCGCTGGTGCGAAAAATCACGTTTACCGGTTCCACCGCCGTCGGCAAACTGCTCATGAAGCAGGCCGCCGATACGATGAAAAAAGTTTCGTTTGAACTGGGCGGGCACGCGCCGTTCATCGTTTTTGAAGATGCCGATTTGGAAAAAGCGGCCGAAGGCGTCATCGCCAGCAAGTTCCGCAATGCGGGGCAGACGTGCATTTGCACAAACCGCATCTACGTTCACGAGCAGGTGGCCGAGCCCTTTGGCGCCATTTTGACCGATAAGGTCAAGGCGTTGCGCTTGGGGAACGGGTTGGATGAGGCGACGCAAATCGGGCCGTTGATCAACCAGGCGGCACTGGACAAAGTGGACCAGCACGTGCGGGACGCGGTGGAGAAAGGAGCTCAGGTTTTGTGCGGCGGCAGCCGCTGGTTGGAAGGTGAAGGTGCGAAAGGCTATTTTTATCAGCCGACGTTGCTCATGAACGTCAAAAAATCCATGCGGATTGCCCAAGAAGAAACGTTTGGTCCGGTGGCTCCGATTTTTGTCTTCCGCGACGAAGAGGAAGTCATTCGGGAAGCCAACGATACCCGTTACGGGTTAGCAGCATATTTTTACACCCGCGATTTGAGCCGGGCCATTCGCGTGATGGAAGCGTTGGAATACGGCATTGTCGGCGTCAATGACCCGGTGCCGACCACGGTGCAGGCGCCGTTTGGCGGGGTCAAAGAAAGCGGCATCGGCCGAGAAGGCGGCAAGTACGGCATTGAAGAATATTTGGAAGAGAAATTTGTGTCCATTGGCTTGTAAGAAAATGAAAAAAGGCGCCTTCAATCGCTTTGGGATTGAAGGCGCAGATATGCGTCCATGTTGTTTCCGGGATGACCATTGGGATACAGGTTTATAGGATTAAGATTAGGAATAAAAGTCAATATCGATAAAGTTTTGTTGCGGCGGTTGCGCTTTTTTCAGCCGAATTTCCAACACGCCGTTTTTGTAAGTGGCTTTGGCGCTGGTTTCATCGACCGGATGAGGCAACGTGATGGTTCTGGACATTTGTCCGTAATACCGTTCCTCCCGGTAAAACCGGCGCTTTTCGTTTTCCACTTTTTCTTCCCGTTCGACCGTGGCCTGGATGGTCAGTTGTTGGCCGTCCAGCTGAATTTGAATGTTTTCCTTTTTCTCGATGCCGGGAATGTCGCACTTCACGACGACTTCCGTGTCGGTTTCATATACGTCGGTCTGCATGGCCTGGGTTTGAAAGAAATTCCAGTTGCTCGGCTCCCAGAAATGGCCCATCAGCTCTTTGCGGAGCGTGTCCAAGGCGCGAAAAGGTTCTTGCGGGAAACGGGGCATCGTCCATTCACTCCTTTCAAATCGGTGTTTCCAATTCCAGTATTTGCTTTGGACGGTAGCCCCGTCAATGCGATTAACGAAATTGTGAAAAAACTGACCAGTATCTGTCAAAAAGTTGCAAAAATGTCTTCCAAAATGAAAAAAGCCCACCACGTTGCAGGTTTTTGTAAAGAATCATTTTGCAAAGAGAATGTTGACACTGAAAATCATTATCACTATAATCATTCATGACGGAACCCAAAATCAAGAGATCAAGGGGGAAAAACGGAGAAAAAGACTGGTTTTCTTTTTTTGACTCTTATTAAATGATAATGATTCTCGTTATTATCGGATGAACGCGTTCATCGATTATTGAAGAGGAAACGAACCAACGATCATGTTGCGAAAACGGTATTTATTCCCGGCATTGCTCATATTTTCGGCGCTTTCCTTGTTTGTCGGGGTCAAGGAGATCCGTCTAGCGGACTTGCTCCAATGGAACGAAGAACAATGGCATATCATGTTCGTCAGCCGCATTCCCCGACTCATCAGTCTGATCATCGCGGGGGCCAGCATGGGCATCGTCGGGCTCATCATGCAGCAGTTGAGCCGCAACAAATTCGTTTCGCCTACGACGGCGGGGACAGAAGACGCGGCCCGGCTGGGCATCTTGGTGTCCTTGATCCTTTTCGGTGCGGCGACGACGTTGCAAAAAATGTTGTTGGCGTTCTTGTTTGCCTTGTTGGGGACGTTGTTATTCATGAAGATTTTGGAGCGGGTCCAATTCAAAAACGCCATCTTTATTCCCTTGGTCGGCTTGATGTTGGGGAACGTGATTGACTCCATCACCACCTTTTTTGCCTACAAATATAACTTGATTCAAAGCATCGGCGCGTGGTTTTTTGGCGATTTTTCCATGATCGTCAGCGGTCGATACGAAATGTTGTACATCAGTATCCCGCTCGTCATCATCGCGTATTTGTACGCCGATCGGTTTACGATCGCCGGCATGGGCGAAGAATTTGCTGTCAACTTGGGACTGCATTACCGGCAAGTGGTGAATATTGGGTTGGTCATTGTCGCATTAGTGACGGCGGTGGTCATTTTGACCGTCGGGACGATTCCGTTTCTGGGCTTGATTATCCCAAACATCGTGACGATACTGCGGGGCGATCATTTGCGGCAAAACATCTTTCTGACCGCTTTGCTCGGAGCCGTGTTTCTCTTAGTCTGCGACATTTTGGGGCGGGTGCTCATCTACCCGTACGAAATTCCCATCGGTTTGACCGTCGGGATTATCGGCAGCGTGGTTTTCCTATACTTGCTGATGAGGAGCCGGAACCATGCGTGATGAGACCCGTGACCGAGTAAAGCTGGTTGTGCTGGCCGCGGTGGCCCTCGGATGCATCGCTCTCTACATGTTGAGCCACCTTGTGGGCAACTTGGATTACATCCTCCCGCGACGGCTCATGAAGCTCAGTGCCATCGTTCTGACCGGCGTGGTCATTGCCTTTTCGACCGTCGTCTTCCAGACCATTACGAACAACCGGATTCTTACGCCGTCCATCATCGGTCTGGATGCGCTGTACATGTTCATCAACACGGTGTTCGTGTTCTTGTTTGGCTCTGCGGCGTTCGTCTTCATGGACGACAACCTGATGTTCTTGCTGTCGGCCGGTGTGATGATGCTGTTTTCGCTCCTGTTATACCGGCTCATGTTCCGGCGGGACGGTACCAACATTTTCTTCGTGCTCTTGGTCGGGATCGTGCTGGGCACCTTTTTCCGCAGCGCCACGTCATTTATGCAGATGCTCATCGATCCGAACGAGTTTCTCGTCATCCAGGATCGGATGTTCGCCAGCTTCAACAACGTCAAAACGAATTTGCTGTTCATCGCCTTGCTGACTGTCGCTGCGGTGATGCTTTATTTCCTCCGCTTCGCAAAATATTTGGACGTGCTGGCGCTCGGTCGAGACCATGCCATCAATTTGGGCGTCGAGTACGATGCTATCGTCTCCCGCCTGTTTGTCATCGTGGCGGCGCTGGTGTCCATCGCCACGGCGCTGGTCGGTCCCATCACGTTCCTCGGGCTGATTGTCGCCAACGTTGCGTATCAGTTTATGTCGACGTTTCGCCATCGACAGGTGATGGCGGCAGCTGCTCTCATCAGCATCGTCATGCTGGTGGGCGGGCAGTGGGTTGTCGAACGGGTGTTTACTTTTTCGACCACCCTCAGCGTCATCATCAACTTTGTCGGCGGCATTTACTTCCTATATCTCGTGTTAAGGGAGAGTAAAGCATGATCGTCGTCAAAAACGTAACCAAACGATATGGCTTGAAACCGGTCGTCGATAACGTGTCACTGACCATTCCCCGGGGCAAAATCACGTCGCTCATCGGCCCCAACGGCGCCGGTAAGAGCACGCTCTTGTCCATGATCAGCCGGCTGGTGGCGAAAGATGCCGGGGAGATTTTCATCGACGGGCAGGATCTGGCCAAAGTGAAAAGCAACGACTTGGCGAAAAAGCTGTCCATTTTGAAGCAGTCCAACCACCTGCAAATTCGGCTGAAAGTGCGGGAGTTGGTCAGCTTCGGACGGTTTCCGTATTCCCAGGGACGGCTGACGAAGGAAGATTGGCTGCATGTGGACCGGGCCATCGAGTACATGGAACTGGAAGATTTGCAGGACCGGTTTCTCGACCAATTGAGCGGCGGTCAGCGGCAACGGGCGTTCATCGCCATGGTGCTGGCGCAAAACACCGAGTACATTTTGTTGGACGAACCGTTGAACAACTTGGACATGAAACATTCGGTCCAGATTATGAAGACGCTGCGGAAACTGGTGGACGAACTGGGCAAAACCATCGTGCTGGTGTTGCACGACATCAATTTCGCGTCCTTTTACTCCGACTACATCGTCGCCATGAAAGATGGCAAAGTGGTTCGCCAAGGGCAAACGGACGACATGATCCGATCCGAGGTCTTGCGAGAAGTGTTTGAAATGGACATTCAGATTCAGGAAATCAATGACAACCGCTTGTCCATCTATTACGTATAACGATACCGTTCCATCCAACTACGATGAATGGAGTGGAGGAGATAGCCGATGGTCAAAATGAAAAAATGGCTCTTGGGCCTGATGGTGGCCCTGTTGTCCATGGCGTTGGTCGCTTGTGGTTCCAGCAACAGTTCCACTAGCGGAAACACCGACACCAACGCATCTGGTTCGCAAGAAACGGCGACGCAACAAGAACAAGAAAATGAAGAAATCGTTGTCAAACACCAACTGGGCGAAACGACGGTGAAGAAAAATCCGCAAAAGGTCGTCGTCTTTGATTTCGGCGTGCTGGATTCGTTGGATAAACTGGGCGTGGAAGTGGCCGGTCTGCCGCAAGCCAACGTTCCGGCTTATCTGGAAAAATACACCGACAGCAAATACGCCAACGTGGGCAGCCTGAAAGAGCCGGATTTTGAAAAAATCAGCGCCCTGGCGCCGGACCTGATCATCATTTCCGCACGGCAGTCGGATCTGTATGAAGAGTTCAGCAAAATCGCTCCGACCATTTACATGGGTGTCGATAACACCCGTTACATGGAGTCCTTTACGGAAAACATGAAGACGCTGGGACAAATTTTCGGCAAGGAAGCTGAAGTGGAAGCGGAACTGCAAGCCATCAATGAGACCATTGCGGACGTGAAGCAAAAAGCGGAAGCTAGCGGGAAAAACGCGTTGGTCATCTTGACGACGGGCGGCAAAGTGAGTGCGTATGGTCCCGGTTCCCGTTTCGGACTCATTCATGACGTCCTGGGCGTCACGCCGGTTGATCCCAACATCGAAGTGTCCACCCACGGCATGAGCATTTCCTTTGAATACATCGCGGAGAAAAACCCAGACATTCTCTTTGTCATTGACCGGGACAAAGTGGTCAGCGGTGAAGGCAGCCAACCGGCAGAGCAGGTGCTGGACAACGATTTGGTGAAAGGGACGAAGGCCTATCAAGAAGGCAACATCGTGTACCTCGAGCCGAGCATTTGGTATTTGTCCGGCGGCGGGTTGATCTCGGTGAGCGAAATGGTGAAAGAAGTCGCTGCCGTTTTCGAATAAACACACAACCAGCACCCGACTTGGGTCAGGCACCTGACGCAAGTCGGGTGTTTTTTTATAAAAATAAATCGGCAGGTTGTATTCCACATCCCAAAACTCAAATCCTTCGCCGGTTTCACTCAGCCGAAATTGGTGGGTATACCCGTGCAAAACGATGTTGGCGCCCCGACCTTGCATATACTTCAGCGTTTTCAGCAATTCGGGCGAGTCGGAAAAATGGTGTTGTTTTCCGGTTTCGGGATTGGTGTAGACCGGGATGACCGCCACCAGGTACGGGATTTGTTTTTCGTGCAATAGGTCCGCCACCGCTTTTAAAGCCGCCGGATCCACCAGCGGATGGATGTCTTCCAGCCGAATGTAGCCTTGCAGTTGATGCGGATGTTCGGGTAGCCCCCAAGCGTGAAAGACCTCATGCAACCCTTTTGCCAACGCGATGGAAAACGGCGGTTGCAGATCGGCGGATGCAGCGTAAACGTCCCGGCCATGCCGGACAAACAACGGATAGGATGAATCGGCATTTTTCCGGAGACGACGATGTCGGCCTCTTGTTCGTCAATTCGGACTGGCAGTAGAACGTCGGCGGGACAATTTCCCGTTGTTGCTTATCAGCGCAAGAATTGACGGAAAAACCGCTTGGTGTTCCTTTGAATTGAAATGATTAGGCTGAATGGGCAATGTAAACGAAAACGTACTTCCTTTCCCGGGCTCGCTTTCGGCCCAAATGCTTCCGCCGTGGGTTTCGACGATGGCTTTCATTGTAACGGGCTAACTTTTCCATCGGGCCCGATGCGGATGGTGGGCGACAGCGCATCCAGCCGTTGCCGAATGTCGGCCCCTTCCGGGTCGGCATCCAACCGCCGGATGAGGCCAAAATGGATGCGTCCCGGCCAGACCCGCACCTCTGCGATGCGTTCCTTCGACAACACCACGTCCAGGACCACCGTGTCATTGGCAGCCGCTTCGGTGCTGGTGGTGAACACAAAATTGCCCAAGGAAAAGGCCACCAATTGGTTATGGGATGTCCAGCGCAATTCTTGCAGTACGTGGGGATGGGCGCCGATGACGAGGCGGGCGCCGGCGTCCAGCAGTTTTTGGGCCAGTTTTTGTTGCGTGTCGTCAGGGATGTGTTCCCGCTCTTTTCCCCAATGCATGTAGACGATGACGTGATCGACTTGTTGACGCCACTTTTGGACCGTGCTCAGCAGCGGTTCGTCGGTATAAGCGCTGGCCATGCCGGGTCGATGCTCGTCGGCCGCCCAGTCGACGGTGGGGATGACCCGGGATGCGCCGAGGATGGCCAAACGGACCCCGTTGATCTCGGTCACGAAGGGCCGAAAGGCTTCATCCCGGTTTTGTCCGATGCCGATGGCCGGATAGCCCAGCCGCGTCAGGTGATGTAATGTTTCTTCCAGCTGGGCGTCCATGCCGTGATTGTTGGCCAGCGTGAACAGAATGCGCCCCTTAAGCGGCTCAAACAGGGCAAAACGGGCCGGGTCGGTCTGAAAGGCGTACGTCTTTTCTATCTTTTGGCCACTGGTGCCGACGGCCGTTTCCAAATTGGCCACGACGAGGTCGGCCTGTTGCAGCACCGGCATGAATTCCGACAACGGGTAGGAGTCGCCCATTTGTTGCATGACGTTGGCCACGTTGCCGTCCATCATCGTGTCGCCGACAAACATGAGCCGCACGCCGTGGACGTGTTCGTTGGCGTTGGGTGGGACGGACGGTTGGTGGGGCCCGGGATGTTCCGGGGTTGGTGCGGGCTCCGTGTCGTTTGCAGTGTTTTGGCTTACGGACGGGATGGGCTGCGTCGATGCGTCGGACGGTGAGAAAAGCAAAGGATGAAATACGGAATAAAGACCATATGCCGCCCAACATATCGTCAACAATAACGCCAACGTTCCCACGAGCCGGAACGTTTTGCGGCGGGCGGCTTTATTGCGGGCCTGTTGCCGGACTTTTCGCGGGGGGAGGCCGTTGGGTTGTTCATCCGTGCCGTAGGGGGTCATCTTCGGATTCACCACCGTTTTTCGGGGAGTATATGGCGGCCATTGCTTGGCGCCACGTGCGCTTGACGCCGCGTAATGAAAAGCGGTGAAATAGAACCAAACCGGATTTTATCGGGGAAAGATATGGATGACAAGGGCCCAGAAGCGGTGAGGAACGGGAGGTGTGGACGGAAATGGCCTTTGCAGGGCGAACCGTGATTGTCACGGGGGCCGGTCAAGGCATCGGCCGGGAAATCGCCGTCCAATATGCGGCAAAAGGCGCCCGGGTGGTGCTCGCCGAAGTGCAGGCGGAAAAAGGGGAAGCGGTGGTCCGCCAAATCTGGGAACGAGGGCAAGAGGCGGTGTTTATTCCGACCGACGTGCGCCGGCCGGATGACGTTTGCCGTCTGATGGCAAAGGTGATGGATCTGTACGGGCAAATCGACATCTTGATTAACAATGCGGGCATATCCCGCTTTCGTCCCGTCTTTGATTTGACGGTTGAAGAGTGGGAGGAGGTCATCCAGACCAATTTGCGGGGGGCGTTTCTTTGTGCCCGGGAGGCGGCCCGGTATATGCGCCAACAGCCACAAGGCGGGGCCATCGTCAACATTGCTTCGACGCGGGCTTTCATGTCCGAGCCGCATTCCGAAGCGTACGCCGCGTCCAAGGGCGGCATCGTCGCATTGACCCATGCATTGGCGGTGTCGCTGGGCCCGTACCGTATCCGGGTGAACTGTATCAGCCCCGGCTGGATTGAGACGGGGGATTATGACCAGCTGACGGAGGCGGATCATCGGCAACATCCGGCCCAGCGGGTCGGTCGGCCCATGGACGTCGTCCGGGCGTGTTTTTATTTGACGCATCCGGAGAATGATTTTGTCACCGGCGTGAATGTGATGGTGGACGGCGGCATGACCCGCAAGATGATTTATGTGGAATGACGGAGAATGTCGGTGTCATGTTCGGGATGACGTGCAGTGAAAAAGGAGGCCGTGGAACATGAAGATCCGATCGGTGGAACCAACGCCCAGTCCCAATGTGATGAAGCTGAATGTGGACGAGACGCTGCCGCCGGGGGAGCGGAGGACGTATACGCTTGAGCAAATGGCGGAAGTCCCGGAACCGTACCGGACGTTGTTGGCCATACCGGGTGTGAAAAGCTTGTTTCGCACCGCCGACTTTTTGTCCGTGGAACGGAAGGCGAAGGCCGATTGGGAAACGATCTTGGCGCGGGTGACCGAGGTGCTGGGCACCGTGCAGGAAGGGGTGACCGAGGGGGACGGGCGGTCGAGGGGGGCTGAAACGTTTGCCGCCGAGCCGGGGGGAACGGCTGGTGTCACCACCGGTGTCGGTGCTGTGGAAGGGACACGTCCGGGTACGGGCGGCACCGATGAGCGGTGGCGGGAGATTCAGGTGCAGGTGCAAATGTTGCACGGCATTCCGACGCAAGTGAAGCTCATTTCCGGCCAGGAAGTGCGGCGGGTGGCCATGCCGGAATTGTACATGCTGGCGGCCATGGAGGCCCAGCGGGCGGTGGGCGGGAACGCCATTCTCCATCGCCGATGGGATGACCAAGGCGTTCGGTACGGCAGTTTCGAGGAAGTCGGGGAACAAGTCGTGCAAGAACTGCTGGCGGCCTACGATGAGGAACGGGTGCGGCAATTGGTGGCCCAGGCCGGGAAGGCCGCCGATGAAGACGCTGCTGCGGATGCGCCGGTCAGCGAAGCCGAGGCGCTGGCGGCCTTGTCCCACCCCGACTGGCAAAAGCGGTATGCGGCGTTGCAACGCATGGAGCTGGACGAAGACAAGCTGCCGGTGCTGGTGGCGGCCATGAAAGACGACCATCCGTCCATTCGCCGGCTGGCGGTGGCGTATTTGGGCGCGTTGGGAACCGAGGCGGCGCTGCCGTATTTGTTGGAAGCGTTGCGCGACCCGTCGGTGGCCATTCGCCGGACGGCCGGGGACGCCCTTTCCGATCTGGGCAGCCCGAAAGCCATGGCGGCCATGTGTGAAGCGCTGTCCGACCCCAACAAACTGGTGCGCTGGCGGGCGGCCCGATACTTGTACGAAGTGGGGGATGAGACGGCCCTGCCGGCGTTGCGGAAAGCGGAAAACGATCCCGAATTCGAAGTGCGGATGCAAGTGAAGATGGCCATCGAACGCATCGAACGGGGAGAAGCGGCCAGCGGCACCGTCTGGCAGCAGATGACCCGGGCACGGAAGACCGCTGGAGCCAGCCCTGGAACGGACCGACAAGACCAACAAGACCGCCAGGCCGGAAACGAAGAGATGTAGCCTTGCAATAAGCATTTTCCGGGAAACCTTCTGGAAAGCTTCTATTGGGAAAATTTGCGATTAGAGATGATTCGATTAAGGATGGAGACGGTGATGGGCAAACGGTCATCAGGGTTGATGGAACACGTGCAGCAAGCATTGCAGCACCATGTGGGGACGGCCGTCCGGATCTTAGAGTCCGTGCCGGTCGGCGGCGGCAGCATCAATCGGGCGTGGCGCGTGGAGACGACCGCCGGCCCGTTTTTCCTCAAGAGCAAGGAAGATGCCCCTCCTGGGTTTTTTGCCTGCGAGGCCGACGGGTTGCGCCGGTTGCAGCAGGCGGGGGCCGACGTCCCCCAGGTGGTGGCAGTGCAGGATGCACCGGCCGGGCCGGATGGACAAGCAAGTCCGCCTTATTTGTTAATGGAATGGATCCAACCGGACCGGTGGACGTCGTCCCGGATGCGGGCGTTGGGCCGGCAACTGGCGGCGGTGCATCGGGTGGAGTCGGAGACATACGGTCTTTCCATGGACAACTTTATCGGGCTCCTGCCCCAGCCGAATCGCCCGGTCGACGACTGGTGCGCCTTTTATCGGGAGCGGCGGTTGGGCGTCCAGTATGAGATGGCGGTGCAACGGGGCCGCATCGCCCCCGGGTCGCATCGTTTCAAAGCGATGGAGCGCTTGTTGGAACGGCTGGACCGCTGGCTGCCGAAACATCCGCCCGCCTCGGTGTTGCATGGCGATCTGTGGTCCGGCAATGTGCTGGCCGGGGCCGACGGACGGAATCTGTTTTTGGATCCGGCGGTGTATGCGGGCCATCGGGAGGTGGATGTGGCTTTTTCCGAGTACTTTGGCGGTTTCTCCTCGGAATTTTACGAAGGCTATGGGGAGGTGTATCCGCTGGAGCCCGGTTATGAAGAGCGAAAACCGCTGTATCAGTTGTATTACATTTTGGTGCACTTGAACTTGTTCGGTGAAGCATACGGCCCGGCGGTGGACGCCGTGTTGCGGCGATATGTGGGGTGACTTTGAAGAGCGTCACCCGGGTGTTGCGGCCTATTTATTTGCGGCCGGTGGAAATGATCATGGCCGATGAAGAGCGGCCCATTGATGAGTTGATTGAAAGAGATTTATCTCGATCGGCTGCGCTTGATTCAAAAACATTTGCCCTTGATAAAGACGGTGCTGATGGAAGCGGCTCATCAACCAGAACTGTTGCAGCCTCTGCAGAAAGAAATCGTGCCCCGCATTGTCGGGTTGCTCGATGGTTTTGCAGAAAAACAGATCGCTTTTTTGTGCGTCGCTCTTGATTAGGGCGGCCTTTTCAATGTCATAAGATTGCGGTAAGATGCATTTGCTGAGGGATATGCAACGTTTCGAGCGGCGAAAACAAAAATAAAAAAGATGGAGTGGAGGGAGAACCATGAATCCAAAACTGATTGCCAAGGCCGTCGACGCCATGGCCAGCGGCGACATGATGAAGTTGATGGAATTAATTCCCCTTGAACGGAGCCGGGACGGCGAATGGTTTGTGATGGAAGGGCCCATTTTGCCCTTGATGATGAATCCGTTGGGCATCATGCACGGCGGTGTGACGGCGTTTATTTTCGATTCGGCCATGGGCTGGAGCATCGCGGAGTCGACCGGGAGGCAAGTGGTCACAGTGCAGATGAACGTGCATTATTTGTCGCCCGGCAAAGGACAGCGTTTCCGGGTTTTCGCCCGTCCGACCCACTTGGGCAAACAGACCGCCGTGGCCGAAGCGTATGTGGAAAACGATGAAGGCCGCCGCTTTGCCCAGGCGACCGGCACGTTTTTTTACACAGGAGAGCCGGCGATTCGTGTTGAATCGAAGTAAATCGGAACCATCCGTTGTCGGGATTGTTCGGAGGACAAGTTCGGCCGACCGACGAGGCTGACGGACAGATGGTGGAAAGGGGTCGTTTAGATGGCCACACAACGGGAGCAGGACGAAATTTGGGTCGATTTAAACTGTGACATGGGAGAAAGTTTCGGCGTCTACCGTTTGGGTGCCGATGAGGAGGTCATGCCCCTCATTACGTCTGCCAACGTGGCGTGCGGTTTTCACGGCGGCGATCCGGATGTGATGGCCAAAACGGTGGCGCTGGCAAAACAATACGGCGTGGGCGTGGGGGCGCACGTCAGTTTTCCCGATTTGTTGGGCTTCGGCCGCTGGGAGATGCACGTGCCGCCGGATACTCTCGTGAACATGATCGTGTACCAAATCGGCGCTTTGCAGGCGTTTTGTGCCCGGGAAGGGGTGCCGTTGCAGCATGTGAAGCCCCACGGCAGTTTGAACAACATGGCGGACAAAGATCGCACCGTCGCCCAGGCCATCGTGCAGGCGTGCCGGTCGTACGTTCCCGATGTGCCGCTGTTTGTCAAACCGGGGACGGCGCTCCATCAGGAAGCGGTGGCCGCCGGTTTGCCGGTGGTGATGGAAGTGTTCGCCGATCGGCAGTATCACCGGGACGGGACGTTGGTTTCCCGCCGTCATCCCCAGGCGCTCATCCGCGATCCGGAAGAAGCGGCGGCACGGATGGTGCGCTTGTTGACGACGGGCAGCATTGAGAGCGTGGAAGGGGAACCGGTGAAGCTGCCGGCCCAGTCCATTTGTGTGCATGGCGACACGCCGGAGGCGGCGGCGCTGATTCGACGGCTGCGGGAGGCGCTCGTTCAGGCCGGCGTGCGCATTGCCCCGGTGTCGAAATGGCTGTAAGAGGCTGCGGTACGGAACGTCGTCGAGGAGCGGAAGCCGATGGAGAACATACAGCTTTGGCCGTACGGGGATGACGTCTTGCTGATGCGATGGAAAGGCTCGGGCACAAGGCCCGAGCCGGCCATCGTGGAGGAAGTGGACGCCTGGGCCCGGCGCATCCGAGCGGCAGGGATTCCGGGCGTCCAACAAGTGTTTCCGGCCTTTGACAGTTTGGCCGTCATTTACGATCCGCTGCGGCTTTCGTACGAGCAATTGGCGGCGCGGATTCGCCAGTTGGATCGCCAGAAACCGCCGGAGCCCAAGACGACTGTGCCGGTATTGGAAGTGCCGGTGGTGTACGGCGGCGAATACGGCCCCGACTTGCCGGCCGTCGCCCAAGCCTGTTCCCTCACCGAAGATGAAGTGGTGGCCATCCACACGGGCAAATTGTACAAAGTGTGGATGATCGGCTTTTTGTCGGGTTTTCCGTATGCCGGAGCGTTGGATGAGCGGCTCGTGCTGCCCCGCAAATCGTCCCCCAGCCTGTCGGTCCGGGCCGGTTCGGTGGCCATTGCCGGAAACTTGACCGGCATTTATCCGCTGTCTTCGCCAGGCGGATGGCACATCATCGGCTGGACACCCTGGACGATTTTTGATTGGCGCCGCGATCCGCCGGCATTGTTTCAGGCGGGAAGCCGCATTCGATTTCGGGCGATTTCGCCGTCGGAGATCGATCTTCACCGGGACGGTCCGTCCGCCGGGTAAGACACGCCACAGGAAGCGAAAGTAGTACCGAAAAAAAGCAGGAGCGGTCACTTCGGCCGCGCAAAGGAGGAGACCCGCGTTGATGTCGGCCAAAACGTCGGTATCACGGTTGGTGTCGTCCGACAGCGCCGGAGAACATCGGTCAGAAGCGACGGGAATGTCGGGAGATGCCGGATACATCGAGTTGGAAAAAGGGGGGCTGCTGACCACCATTCAGGACCTGGGGCGGCCGGGTAAACAAGTGTATGGTGTGCCTCTCTCCGGGGCGATGGACCGTTTTTCCATGCAAGTGGCCAACTTGCTGGTCGGCAATCCCCCCGACGCTCCGGTATTGGAATTTACATTGATCGGACCGGTGATTCGGTTTTCGTGCGCGCAAGTCATTGCCATTACGGGCGGCGATTTTCATGCGCATTTGGACGGGGTGCCCGTGCCAGCCTGGCAGGCGGTGCCGGTGGAGGCCGGTGCCCGTTTGGTGATGGGGCCGTGTTCCTCCGGGGCCCGCGGCTATTTGGCGGTCGCCGGCGGCTTTCCAGTGCCTCCCGTGATGGGCAGCGCCGCAACAAACTTAAGAGGGGGATACGGCGGTTGGCATGGGAGAGCGCTGAAAACGGGCGATCGGATTCCCGTGCCTGACTTGGGCGCGCGAAGCCGACCGTTCAGCGCGATGCGGCGACGCCTGGCGCCGCGATGGATTCCCGACTATGCGGCGTTCCGGCCGGTACGGGTGATCCGCGGGCCCCACGCCGATCATTTTCACCCGGAGGCGTGGCAACGTTTTTTGGCATCAAATTACCGCGTTTCCCCAGCGTCGGATCGGATGGGGTATCGGTTGCAAGGTCCGGCTTTGACGCATCAACAAACGGCCGACATTTTGCCGACGTTTATTTTTCCCGGAACCATTCAAGTGCCGGCCGACGGCCAGCCGATTGTTTTGATGGCCGATTGTCAGGTGACCGGCGGTTACGCGGTTATCGGCGTCGTCGCCGGCGTCGACCTCCCGTATGTCGCCCAGCGCAAACCGGGGGACGAACTCTGCTTTCGAGCGATTTCTGTAGAAGAGGCCCAGCAGTTGCGGAGGCAGGAAGCGGTCTTATTCGCCAGCCTGCAAGCGGCGTGTCTTGGCCATCGTTCTTCTCCGTGATGACGGACTCCGGCATCCTACAGCAGACAACAGGTTGTGACGGATTTCGACGCCTGAAAAAGCCATGGTCATCCGAAGCATATAAAAAGACAGACGGGCATAGGAATCAGGGAACATGACACGCGCCAAACGAGAGAAAAAGCATCCACAACAACAGACGACTCGAGAGACCATGGACAGAAAAAAGCGTCTATACAGATAGAGACAGATAGAGAAAAGAAACATTTCACATCTTAAACAAACAAAAAGCAGAGAGAGAGAAACCAAATGGGGGTTTTATGATGGGGGTTGAACTGTCGCTGACGGCGATTCTGTATTCGCCGTTGGCATGCCTGTTGTGGTTGGTGGGAGTGGCGGGGTACACGTTGTTTCACTTGCGGGAAGTGAAGCTGGAGCCGTACAGCGTCGGATTGTTGCTCTTGACCATGTGGAGTTTTGCCGTTGCCGTCTTTTATAACAGTTGGGTCAGCATGGCGGCCACGGTCGTCTTGGCCTGTTTTTTTCTGTTCCATCAGTGGATCATCTCCCGCGTGTGGCAGGAAGAGGAATTGGACCGTCTGTTTCGGCGGTTGTTTCATCTCGGCACCGGTACGGCGCTCATCGGCTGGTTGCAACAAATGGACCAATGGCCGGCAGCGGCCAATGTCTTTACCCGGATGATGGGGTGGGTTCCGTTAGTACCCATTTCGGAGGATAGAATTTCCGGCACGTTCAGCAATCCCAACTTTGCGGCCAGTTGGTACGCCGTGTTGCTCATCTTAGGGTTGTGGATGTGGGAACGGGCTTCTCGCGCTGGAAAACGGTTGATTGTGGCGGAAATGATCGTGCTCATGGGCGCCCTTTATTTTACCGGTTCCCGGGGCGGATTCATGGCATGGTTGGCGGGAACCGGCTGTTATTTGCTGGTGCGCTATCGGCGGCAAGCATGGTTCGGGGTGGGCGGCATGGCCGCCCTGTTGTTGACAGTTGGTTTTTTTCGGCCGGAGTGGTTGCCGCGGGGACATTTGTTTTGGCAATCTTTAGAAACCCGTTTGGACATTTGGCGGTCGGGTCTGGATCTGTTTTTGTCCCGGCCGGTGACCGGCATCGGATTGGCGAACATGTGGTTTTTGCCGCCGTGGGAAACGGGTTATCCCGTACCGTTGCCCCATGCCCACAACACGTTGTTGTCCGTTGCCGTCGAATTAGGGCTCATCGGCTTGGTGTTGTTTGTTTGGATGCAAGTGTTCGTCTGGAAAGGTTTGTACCAACTGACGGCGGCCGGCCGGCCCCATGCGCCGGTGTTGGCCGGCGCGATGGCGGCCTTGATGGCCCACGGCCTCGTCGATCATCCGCTGTTTTTGCCGCAAGTGGCACTCATCTATTTTGGCGTCAGCGGGCTTGTCTTGTCGTTGGCACCTGCCGTGTCGACGACGGGACAACTGGCGCCCGATCTGGTCCGGTTTTGGAAAAACAGCCACCGGTCGGCTACTTTTCACTCATCGATCACTCATCGATAATGGAATCTCGCACTGTAGACAATATTGCCGCCAGAAGGTGGATGAGCATTTCTGGTGGATTTGCTTTTGTGTGTAAAGGACAAGGATGAATTTCCTTTTTTGGTTCTTGATGTGATTTCGACAAAAAAAGCCTGTAGACCGTCTCCGTAAGGAGCTTTGTCTACAGGCTGAGTTAACTGGAACTATCCAATTAGCCCTTGAAATTTTTGCCAACCTCTATCCCCGCATTAAAAATGGTTACTACCATGATAAAGAAAAAAAGAATTTGTATTGCTGGATTGGCTTCCCAATAACCTAAAAAATTCATAAATACAAGAACGATGAATAAAAAAGCTGTGAGTATGGATATTATGCACCGTACGTTCAAAATCACTTTTTCCCTGCCTCTCCCAGTAAACAGTAATTATAGAAATGCTAACATAACATGATTATATTTAAAAGGCTTCCTTTATAAATGACATTAAGATTACACATTTCGTAATTACACATTTCGTAGATTTTACGAAACGCCCCGGTTTGGCAGGGGCATCCCTCCAAGCGATGTGACATGATGCAACAATACGAGCTGCCGGAACTGGACCGGAAGAAAACAAAAAGCGGTCGAAAATATGCCCGGAAGACGACTATATCACCGATTATCACGTTTATTGCCACGAATTTCAGACGCCAATTAGCCAGCCTGCATACGCCAAAATCCGCTGGCGGGCATTTTACCGGCTTGCGTTGATCCTTGATATAGCGGTCGTAAAGGAGGGGGATAATGAAGGGAGAGGACTCATCCGTGTATCTCTCGATGTGTTTTTCAAATGGTTAGAAGGTAGAGAGCAGGAGTGAATTTCCTTGCTCTTTTTTTTATTTGGTGTTATTCTTGTTTCATACAAAACGAGATGTTCGCTGATTGTTTGGCAGGATTTTGCCAGGAAAAGTTGACCAGCCAAAACATCCAGTGAAATCAAGGCTTCAGGAAACTTCAAGAAATCATCGGAAACTAAATCGTCTGGTTGTGTCCTTCGGGGCAGGGTGAAATTCCCGACCGGCGGTGATGGCGTGCCCTGGGTGCGCCTCAGTCCGCGACCCGCGCAATGCGGTGGATTCGGTGAAATTCCGAAACCGACAGTATAGTCTGGATGGGAGAAGGATCCAACCACGACGGCGGACGTATGCCTGCATGCGCTTGTCGCGCGCTTTTTTTGGAGCGGGCGGATTGTGGATGTCGGATGCTCTTCTGGGACTCCGCCATCGACAGGCGGGTGCTCGTTTGTGTTCTGGTGCAGCTGGGCGGGAAAGTTTGTGCACAGCAGATGGGCCTTTTTTGCCTGCACCGACACGTCCGTCGACTGGATTGGATAACTTGGACTGTGGTGCCCCGTTTAAAGGACGGGGCTTTTTTGATCGGCTTGGAACGGGAAGGATGGTGGTCCAAGTGGGTGATGTCCGGTGGATGAACATGGCGCTGGAGCTGGCCCGAGCGGCGCTGGGTCAAACTTCCCCCAATCCCGCGGTCGGCGCGGTCGTCGTGCGGAACGGGGAAGTGGTGGGGCTTGGCGCCCATCTGCGGGCCGGTGAGCCCCATGCGGAAGTGCACGCGTTGCGGATGGCCGGGGAAAAAGCCGCCGGCGCCACGCTTTACGTGACGCTGGAGCCGTGCAACCATTACGGGAAAACGCCTCCCTGCACGGAGCAGATCATCGCCGCCGGCATTCGCAAAGTGGTCATTGCGTGTACCGACCCGAATCCCCGTGTTCACGGCTCGGGCATCGCGCGGCTTAAACAGGCGGGCCTGGAGGTCGTGGTCGGGGTTTGCGAAGCGGAAGCTCGGCATTTGAACCGTTACTTCTTCAAGTGGACCACCACCGGCCGTCCGTTTGTGACGGTCAAGACCGCCGCCACGCTGGACGGCAAGTTGGCGGCCTATACCGGCGACAGCCGTTGGGTGACCGGCGAGGAAGCACGCCGTCGGGTGCACCGGTTGCGCCGGCAACACGACGCAGTGATGGTGGGCATCAATACGGTCTTGCAGGACGATCCGCAATTGACCGTCCGTTGGGAGGAAGCCAAGGGACGGCCGCCGATTCGGGTAGTCCTCGATTCCCGCTTGCGGTTGCCTTTGGATTGCCGGCTCGTGCGGAACCAGGAGGCGCCGACCTTGGTTTATACGACCGACCCGGTTTCCCCGGAGAAAGAAGCCGCGTTGCGTCGCCACGGGGTCGAGGTGGTGGTCGTGCCGGCCGCTTCCCACAAGCCGGCTGCATCGACGACACCGGCCGGCGACGGTGAACAGCCGTTGCATCGGTCTGATGGCAGCGCGAGCGCCGACCCGGCGGGCCGAAGGGTGGATGTGGCGGCCGTGATGGACGATTTGGGCCGGCGCGGGGTGACGTCGGTGCTGGTGGAAGGCGGCGGGACGTTGAATTTTTCGCTGTTGGCCCAACAGTTGGTGGATGAAGTGGTGGCGTTTATTGCGCCAAAACTCATTGGCGGTGCCACATCCCCGACTCCCTTTGACGGACCGGGATTTCCGCGCATGGCCGACGCCATCCGGTTGACCGATGTCCGGGTGGAACAGGTGGGAGAAGATGTTTGCATCATCGGGACCCCGGACTATTCCGGCAGCCGGCAATGATGGCCAAAGACGGTTCCCTCTAGATGCACAAGGAGGACAGCGATGTTTACAGGAATTATTGAAGAGATCGGACGGGTGATCGCCCTGCGGCGGCAAGGCACGCAGGCCATGGAGATGACCATCGGGGCACAACGGGTGCTGGACGGGGTGCGGTTAGGCGACAGCATCGCGGTCAACGGCGTTTGCCTGACGGTGACCCGGTTTGAAGCGGGCCGTTCGTTTTCGGTGGATGTGATGCCGGAGACGATGAAACGCACCAACCTGGGCGAGTTGCAGCCCGGTGCGCCGGTCAATTTGGAGCGGGCCATGACGCCGACCAGCCGGTTCGGCGGCCACTTCGTCAGCGGGCATGTGGACGCCACCGGCCGGGTTGTCAGCCGCACGCCGGTGGCCAATGCGGTGCTGTTTGAGTTTGCCGCCGACGAGTCGTTTTTGCAACAGTTGGTTCCGAAAGGTTCCGTCGCGGTGGACGGCATCAGCTTGACCGTGGTCAATGTGTATTCGGACCGGTTCAGCGTCTCCATTATCCCCCATACGTTGACGAATACGATTTTGCAGTACAAGCAGGTGGGAGATACGGTTAATTTGGAGTCGGACATGTTGGGCAAGTACGTCCGGCAATATTTGCAACAGAGCGGGTTGTTGGAGGCCAAGCGGGGGTTGAGTTGGGACGATTTGAAGAACAACGGGTTTATGTAATCTCGTCAAACGGGCGGCACCGTACACGGGAGGGAGCAGCAATGGGAAAACTGGATTCGATTGAAGATGCGTTGGAAGCGTTGAAAGCCGGCAAGATGATTCTCGTGGTCGACGACGAGGATCGGGAAAATGAAGGCGACTTGGTCGCTTTGGCGGAAAAAGCGACGCCGGAAGTGATCAACTTTATGATCACGTACGGCCGCGGCTTGGTATGTGTGCCCATTACCGAAGAACGGGCCAAGGAATTGGAATTGCCGCCCATGGTGGAACACAACACCGATCCCCATGGCACCGCCTTTACCATTTCCGTGGATCACTGTTCGACGACGACCGGCATTTCGGCCTACGAACGGGCCCGGACGGTTCAGGCCCTCATCGATCCGAACAGCAAGCCGTCTGATTTTCGCCGGCCCGGCCACATCTTTCCGCTCATCGCCCGCAAAGGCGGCGTGTTGCGCCGCGCCGGTCATACCGAAGCGGCGGTGGACTTGGCCGTGTTGGCCGGCAGCACTCCGGCTGGCGTCATCTGCGAAGTGGTCAAAGAAGACGGTACGATGGCCCGATTGCCGGAATTGCTGGAAATGGCCCGGGAGCACGACTTGAAAATTATCTCCATCGCCGACTTGATCGAGTACCGGAAACGGAGAGAGACGTTGATCAAGCGGGAAGTGGAAGTGACGCTGCCGACCGAGTACGGGGAATTTTTGGCGGTGGCCTATTCCAACAGCGTCGACGACAAGGAACATTTGGCGCTGGTCAAAGGCGACATCCGAGGGGACGAGCCGGTGTTGGTCCGGGTGCATTCGGAATGTTTGACCGGCGACGTGTTCGGTTCGTGGCGCTGCGACTGCGGCCCCCAGTTGCATGCGGCATTGCGGCGCATTTCTGAGGAGGGCCGAGGTGTGTTGTTGTACATGCGCCAAGAAGGCCGGGGCATCGGCCTGTTGAACAAGCTGCGGGCGTACCGCCTGCAAGACCAAGGGCTGGATACGGTGGAAGCCAATGAAAAGCTCGGTTTCCCGGCCGACTTGCGGGATTACGGCATCGGCGCCCAAATTTTGCGGGATTTGGGCGTGCGAAAAATGCGCCTCATGACCAACAACCCGAAAAAGTTGCACGGCCTGCAAGGCTACGGACTGGAGATCGTGGAGCAGGTGCCGTTGGAAATTCCGCCGAACCCGTGCAATTATCGGTATTTGGAAACGAAAAAGAAAAAGATGGGGCATACGTTGCAGCTGTCCCTTTGATCGGTCAAGTCCTTCGTAGTTGCAGACACAACGGGAGGTGGATGGTTTGGCAAAAGTATGGGAAGGGAATTTGCTCGGCCAAGGTTTGCGCATCGGGATTGTCGCCGGGAGATTTAACAGCTTTATCACCGAAAAGCTGTTGGAAGGGGCATTGGATGCCTGCCGTCGCCACGGCGTGGCGCCGGACGATGTGGAAGTGGCTTGGGTACCGGGTGCGTTTGAAATTCCGTTTATGGCGAAAAAAATGGTGGACAGCGGCCGGTTTGACGCCGTGATCACGCTGGGGGCCGTCATTCGCGGCGCCACCGCCCATTTCGACTATGTGGCCGGCGAAGCAGCCAAAGGGGTCGGGCAGTTGGCGATGAACGGGAAAGTGCCGGTCATTTTCGGCATCCTCACCACGGATACGATTGAACAGGCCGTCGAGCGGGCGGGAACAAAGGCGGGCAACAAAGGTTGGGATGCCGCCGTGGCGGCCATCGAAATGGCCAATCTCGTCCGCCAGTTTGGCTAAAAAATCCGTAAAAAATCCGCACCCCGTTTCGGTTTCGGGGTGCGGTTGTTTTGTGTCCGGTGCCGGTTGTCGGTTTACGAGGCGGGATTCGATGGTGCCGACGTCCACTCGACGGTGGCCGGCGCATGGTGGAGCGATTCGTCCAAGATGGAAAGTGCGACCATCGGAAATGTGATCACTTGAGCGACCATGTCGCCCGGCTTCGGTTCTTGCAGCTGGGCCCGGATGTTCAATGCGGTGCCGTCAAACGTCACGGCTTCGATGTGAACGGTAAAGCCAGCAGTCGGTTTTTGCCCGGCCGTCACCACCAAATACGTCTTGTCATCGACCGTGACCCAATAGGCGCCGGCCGGCTGCTCCTGCAGTTCCTCCAGCTGCTGGGTGTTGATGTCGGCAATTTCAAACGAAACCGGTGTCGGCGCATCTTGGCCTTGCGGCGATGATTCTTGGGGTTGGCCGGTGCTTTCGGATGCGTTGCCGGTGTTGCCGCAGGCGCCGGTGATGAGCACGAGGCCCAACAGCAGCAGGCCGAACCACCGCCGGCGTAACAGGGGAAAACGCATGGTGTTCACCCTTTCTTAATTGTGGTTGCATTGATTCAGACGTTTTCTGGCACCGCTTGGTTTCGTTGCCTTTGTTTGGCGAGCCACTGCTCAAATGCCGCTTCATAGCCGGCGACCATGGTTTCCAGCGTAAACCGCTCCTCCACTCGACGCCGGCAGTCTTCCCGCCGGATGTCGGCCAGGCGGTCGATGGCGCGGACGGCTTCTTCCACCGACGAGACGACGAAACCGGTTTTTCCGTCCTCCACCACTTCCGGGACGGAGCCGCGGCCAAAGCCGATGACGGGCGTACCGCAGGCCATGGCTTCGGCCATGACGAGGCCAAAGGGCTCGGGTGCGCGGACCAGGTGCAGCAGAGCCAAAGCTCCGCCCATCAGCCGGTTGCGTTCCTCCGGTCCCACCTCGCCGACGTACTGAATTTGTTTTTGGTCGATCCACGGGCGGATGCGGCTGTCAAAGAACGTTTCCATCCCCTCCGGTACAATGCCGGCGATGATGAGCGGCAAACCGGAACGGCGGGCAACTTCTACCGCCAAGTCGGCGCCCTTGTCGGGACAGATGCGGCCGATGAATAGCAAATACGTTCCCGTTTTGTCGACGAAGTCGAACTGCTCCAGCCGGATGCCGTTGTACACATTGGCAATGTAATTCAGTTCCGGACAGCCTTCCCGCTCGGCGTAGCTGATGGAAATATACGGCAGGTTGGGATAACGCCGGTACACCATGCGGGAGTCGGCTTCCAACAGGGCCGCTCCGTGCAAGGTAGTGATGACCGGCGTGCGGAGAAGCGATAAAAAAGGAAGCGGCAAGTAATTCATGTGATTGTGCAGCACATCCAATTCCAACTCATCGGCCATGGACAGGGCATGCCCCATGTGGATCATTTCCCATGGCCGGGCCGGCCACTCGGGGTGTTCTCCCAGAGGTTCCGGGCAGACCGACAGCAGTTTTGCCCGGGTGATGGAATCACCGGTGGCAAACAAGTAGACGTCATGGCCTCGCGCCACGAGACCGTCGGCCAAGTTGGCACAGACTTGTTCCCAAGGGCCATACTTTCTTGGCGGTGTCCGCCACGTGATGGGCGCCATAATGCCGATGCGCAACGTTTTTCACCTCCGTGGAACCGGCGCATGTGCGACGAAATTTCTGTGTGGGTATGTACGCCGGTGGTTGACCGTGACCGTTTACAGTGTCGGCGTTTCCTGCGGAACAAAGGCGGCCACGGCTTCGAACGTGCCGTAAAACCGTTGGATGGCCAGCACGCCGGGGATGAGCCAATGATCGCCCTTGCGGAACGGGTACGACAACCCGTTGACGTGCAATTCGCCTTCGCCGTCCAAAATGCTGACGGTGTAAAACGGTCCGCGGGCGACGACCGACATATCTCGGTCCACGTTCCATCGTTCCACTTGGAAGTAGGACTCCGTCGGAAAAGCCGTAACCGGACCGTTTTTGCGCAACGGTTGGTGGGACGGTTCCGGCGACGGGACGCGGATGACTTGAAGGGCTTTTTCCAAATGCAATTCCCGCGGCTTTCCGTTTTTGTCCCGCCGGTCATAGTCGTACAGGCGGTACGTCGTATCGGAGCTTTGTTGCACTTCCAGCACCCGCACCCCTTTGCCGAGGGCGTGGATCGTGCCGGCCGGGACGTAGAAAAAGTCGCCCTTGGCGACTGGAATCCGTTTCAAGAGCTTTTCCCATTGGCCGTGATGGACCATTTCAGCCAGTTCGTCGGCCGTTTGCGCCGTGTGTCCGTACACGATGGACGCCCCCGGTTCGGCGTCGACCACATACCAACATTCCGTTTTTCCCATCGGCTCTCCTTCCAGGATGCGGGCCCAATGATCGTCCGGATGGACTTGGACCGACAAATCGTCGGCCGCATCGATCAATTTGACCAGGATTGGAAACGGGGCCTCCCCGGTTTGGTGAAACCATTCGGGATAGCGGCGCCAGACATCGGCCAGCGATTGGCCTTGCAGGGGGCCGTTGGCTACATGGCTGGTTCCTTGCGGATGGGCGGAAATGGCCCAACATTCGCCAATGGCCTCGCCTTGTACCGGATAGCCGAACGTCTCCCGCAGCCACGTGCCGCCCCAGATGCGTTCTTTAAACTGCGGTTGCAACAACAGAGGGTATGGTTGCATGGGCATTCCACCTTTCTTGTTGAATTCCGCTGCCGAACGGCCCGTCACTGACTTTCCGACGGACTGGCCGGGTAGTGAATGTGCACGGTGTCGGCACGGACTTCAATACGGTAAGCATGCCCTCCTGAAGACCGGTCCATGTATTCAAGAAACAACCGTTCCGTCATCAAATAGGCGAGGGTAGACTCGGCACCGGCGTTGGGATTGGGGCCGGTTTCGTTCAACCCGTCCAATCCGGCTCCTTCTTCCGGCAAACACATCATCGCTTGCAACCGGTTGTCCCCGTAAAACCATTGCCGGCAACGGACGAGCAGCTGTCCGTATTTCGGTTCGCCCGTCACCCGATGGGCCTCGTTCAGCGCCAGGGCCAGTTTGAAGACGTCCACCGGCTGCTGATCCCAAACACTGCGTACGGTTTTGGTGCACCATTGGCGGTTGCCGACCGGTTCGATGAATCCTTGCGGGTGCACCATTTTTTCCAGGAGAAAGTCGAGGGCCTCTGTTCCGATTTGGAGATATCGCTCGTGTTGCAAAAAGTCACCGGCTGTGATCATGGCCCACGGCAACAGGCCGTTGCTGTAGGTCAGTGCCGGTTCAAACCAGCGCCAACGTTCATCGGCGGCCTGTTCGTACATGTTGGCCAGCCGTCGGGCCATTGGAGGGATGAAGTCGGCCGCCATTGTTTTCAAGGTCGATTCGGCTCCGCGGGCCATTTGCACGCAGGCGGCCAGGGCGTAGGCGCATCCCCGGGGATAACGGAGGCGTTCCACTTGTGGCAACGCCTTCCGGATCATGTCCTGGGCCAATTGCCGATGATGGTTGTGAGGGGAAAGGTTCGCCGCCATCACCAACGCCCAGAGCGTGCGTCCGAAACAGTCGTCCGACGGCTGTTCCGGTTCCCGTTGCCGGGTGTAGTCGATGTTGTTGTAAAACGTGCCATCAGGCAACTGATTCCAGCGCAAAAAGGCCAAATATGTCTCCGATAAATCCTGCAACCGTTCCGCCAAAGGTCCCGGCGGCAACAACGCGTGCCACCACAGCACGCACCAAAGGGCCCGGGCGTTGTCGTCGGTGGTGTATCCTTCTTCCCGGCGCGGAATCAAATAATGGGCGTGTTCCAACAGGCCCACATCGTCGGTCAAACGCATGAGATGCCGGAAGGAGACCTGTTGGATCATGTTCGGCTCATCACCTCCGACGTGACGACTTCCTGACACAGTTGATAAAACTTGTCCCCTACTGCTGCCCAAGACATTTCTTTTCCAATTTCGCCGATGGCTTGTTCATATTGGGCTAGGACGTTTTCGTGCGTGAACAAGCGAATCAGTTGTTCCCGCCATCGTTCCGGTTGGTCGTTCGGGATGAGCAACTCGGGGAATGGTTTCAACAAGTCCCGGGCATGGGCATACGGTGTCGTGAGGACCGGTCGTCCCAACCCGACGGCGTAGGCCAACGTGCCGCTGGTGATTTGTTGCATGCCGGGGTACGGTGTGACGTACAAGTCGCAGGCGGTCAACAGTTCGCGCAATTCGTCTTCCGATAAGTAGCGATTGATGAATCGGACGTGATCTTCCAAATGATGCAATTGTACCCAGTGTTCCAATTGGTGACGGTATTGTTCGCCCGATTTCTTTTTCACTTCCGGATGGGTTTGTCCGGCGATGACGTAGAGCACCTCGGGCACTTGTTTGACCACTTCCGGCAAGATTTGCAACAGCATTTCAATGCCTTTACCCGGACTTAACAGACCGAAGGTGAGCATGACCTTGCGGCCTTCCATGCCGTACATGCGACGGATGTCTGAACGTGGACGGCAGGGAGGTGTAGGTGCACCGTGGGGGATATACGCAATTTTCTCCGGAGAAATTGAAAAGTGTCGGGTCAAATAATCGATGGCCAACCGGTTCATGACGACGATCCGGCGGCTCAAGCCGATAATTTCGGCTTGAACGTGTTTGTACGGTGCGTACGGTTCTTCGAACACGGTGTGGAAGGTGGTGACCACCGGTTTTTTGACCGCTTCTAAGAACGACACGATATATTCTCCAGCTTCGCCGCCGAAGATGCCAAATTCGTGCTGCAGACTGATGACATCCACGTCGCTGGCGTTAATCTGTTTTGCCAACGTCAAGTAATCTTCCCGGTGATGTTTGCGAATCGTATAATGTGCGTTTACGGTGCCGGATTGTTCGTCCGGCCAAATCGCCGCGACCGGGAACATGGCTTCGTCCCGTTCTCCATGGTCCAGGATGCCTTGCCGTAAATGATGCGTAAAGGTGGCGATGCCGCAACGGGTCGGGGGGTAGGTGCCGATAAAGAGCAATTTCATGCCTTACCCACCGCCGTTTTGACCGTTTTTGCAATCCGACGCGGCATTTTCATTTTGATGACGGCACCGTGCATCATTTGATCCGGGCTCGTCAACAAATGGTCGCAGAGGATGCAGTTGACCAAGTTGGAGCGGGGTGCAATGACGGTGTGATTCCAGATAATGGAGCGAGTGCAACTCGTTCCGCTGCCAATGCGGCTGTGATCGCCGATGACGACGTACGGTCCGATGTGGCTGTTCTCTTCCAAAATGACGTCATTGCCGATGACAACCGGCGGCTGGAACGTGACGCCCCGACCGATTTGGACGTTTTTTCCGATGTAGATGCCGTCATCCCGAAGCATGCCGGGGATGTCGAGCGGCATCCGGCCGTCCAGCACGTCCCAATGGGCTTGCCGGTACCGGTCGGTCGTTCCCATGTCCATCCAGTACCCTTCAATGAGGGTGCCGTACACGCCGAGTCCTTGCTCGATGAGCAACGGGAACGTTTCCCGTTCGATGGACACTTCCCGGTTGGCGGGAATGTATTTCAACACTTCTTTATCCATCACGTAAATACCGGCGTTGATCCGATTGGAAGGCGCTTCGTGCCGAGGCGGCTTTTCGACAAAGCGCGTAATTTCGCCGGTGTCGGTCTGTTCGACAACCCCATATGCGGAAGGATCATCCACCTGCGTGAGGCCTATTGTCACGGCTCCTCGATGTGAACGATGGAATTCCAGTAATGGCCGGAGGGGAGCCATTTGAACGACGTCAGCATTGATGACGATAAATTGGTCACTGAGCAACGATTCGGCATTTTTAATGGCGCCGGCGGTGCCGAGCAACTCTTTTTCCACCGCATATTGGATTTCAACGCCGAACCGACTGCCGTCGCCAAAATGGCGCTGAATGACTTCCGGATAATGTTTGACGGCAAACACAAATTGCTCAATACCTTCTCGTTTCAAATGCATGAGCAAATGTTCCAACCACGGACGGTTCACTAGAGGAGCCATCGGTTTCGGTAAATCTTCCGTCAGCGGGCGGAGACGAGTACCGAGACCTCCTGCCAACAACAGTGCCTTCATGCACGATCCCTCCTTAAATCATGGGCGTTGTGAAAAAGTTCTAGAAATATCAGCAATCACATGTAGCGAGTGCTAAATTGTCAGAAACATTAAAAGAGTAAAGAAAAAGAAGTTGACCTTAATGTCGTTTTCCTAGAGCCAACTGCCTCTGTACTACTACCGACAGTGTCGCCGACGGAAACAACATCAGACGCAACTTCTTTTCCGACTCTTTTATGATACATATTTACATATTGAAGGAATTATGCTGTATTTCTAGAACCTATATCAAAAATTATGACACTGGTGTACGAAAGTGTCAAGTTCGCGTTTTGTCGAAAAAAGGAAAAAACCCCTCTTAAGAGGGGTCAAAGGGGTAAGGTTCAAAAAATTGTCATTGCGAAGGGCGCAAGTCATGGATATTAAACGGCCATTGCGATGGCCGGGGTTGCCGGTTCCGGATGGTGCAAGTCTTGACATTGCCCGTTGGAGCAACAAATGCCATGCACCGGGTCGTAATCGATCTGCAATCCTTCCATGTACCAGGCATCGTCCGGGCTGATGAGGAACGTCACTCCGTTGACCTGAATCCGGTAATCCCGTTTGTGGGGCCGGTCGATCTGAACACCGACGGAATAGCCGCCGCTGCCAAACCCACCGATGCGCACAAACAACCGTAACGCTTGATGGGTGGTCAGTTCCAGCTCTTCCCGATAAAAGGCCGCTGCCGCCGGAGTGATCCGAATGTTCACGGACATCGGCTTCACCTCCCCAGTGCTGTATCGGTACAACCAGTCGGAAAACAGCCTGTTGGATAACAGTTAACTGTATTATAACACGGCTCTGCAAAATGTAAAGAGAATTTTTTTGACAAAAACATGACGACGAATCTTTTATAATGAACAATAGACTTGAAAATTGTGGTCGCAAAGGATGAGTGCCTTTGTCCCACGAGTTGAACGGTCAATGGTTGAAACGGATGGAACGGTTGTTGGCGGAACGACAGCGGCAAATTCTCGACGAACATTTGTATGTCCGCTCCTCGGTCTTGTTGCCGTTGGTCGAGTACAACAACGAGCCCGGATTGCTGTTTGAAGTCCGGGCGCATCATTTGAAGCGTCAACCGGGGGAAATTTGTTTTCCCGGCGGCCGGGTGGATGCCGCCGACCCCGACGACGCGGCGGCGGCCGTGCGGGAGACGTGTGAGGAATTGGGACTCGACCGAAGCCAAGTGCAACTGTTGGGGCCGCTGGATGTGCTGGTCGGTGCCTTTCCGTTGATGATCGCGCCCTTTGTGGGCCGTATTCCGTTGGAAGCCGTCTCGCCTAATCCCGATGAGGTGGCGGAAGTGTTCGTCGTGCCGTTGCGGCAATTGTATGCCATGAAGCCGCAGCGGTTTGACGTCCCCTTTCAAGCCCGGCCAACCGACGACTTTCCCTTTCATCTCATTCCGGGGGGACGACAGTACAAATGGCGCACGTATGTGCTGCCCGAGTACTTTTATTTTTATGAAGGAAAAGTGATCTGGGGCTTGACGGCCCGCATCCTGCGCCATTTTTTGGAATTGACCCGTCCCGAAGCGATGCACTGGCTGTCGACAGACGGTGGAGAGGAGTTACCGCAGAAAAGATGACCGGCTTTCGTTTTTTGCACGCTGCCGACTTGCATTTAGACAGTCCCTTTAAAGGGTTGTCCCACTGGCCGGCCCCGCTGTATCGGCGGGTGCGCAAGGCGCCGGTGGAAGCCTTTCGGCGCCTGGTGGATTTCTGTTGCCGCCAGCGCGTCGATTTTGTCTGTTTGTGCGGCGATCTGTACGAGTTGCAAGAAGGCCGGTTGGAGGGGGCGTTGACGCTGCAGAAAGGGCTGTGGCGGCTGCATGAGGCGGGCATCCGAACGTTCCTCATCCGGGGCAATCACGACCCCGACGACGGGCGGCATCCCCGGTTGCAATGGCCGCCGACGGCCCACTGGTTTTCTTCCCGGCAGGTAGAATCGGTTCCTTTTTATAAAGAAGGAAAGGAAGTGGCTCGGCTGTACGGGTTCAGTTATCCGGTGGCCGCTTTTCGCGATTCTGTCGTGCATCAGTTCCGCCGGGATGCCGATGCACCTTTTGCCGTGGCGTTGTTTCACACCAACGTGGACGGCATGGGCGGTCACGAAAATTACGCGCCGAGCCGGCTGAGGGAATTGTTGGCCGCGGGGATGGATTATTGGGCCTTGGGCCACGTCCACCAACGGCACGTGTTGCACCGTTCCCCTTGGGTCGTCTATCCCGGCAACCTTCAAGGCCGGCACATGAAGGAGCCGGGGGAGAAGGGCGGTTACTTGGTGGAAGTGACCGACGGAGCGGTGACCAAGCTGGAATTCGTGGCGTTCAGCCCCGTCGTCTGGCAAACGTGGACGGTGGATTTGACCGGCGTGGATGACGAGGAAGAGATGCTGGAGCGCATCCGGGAGGTTTTCCGAGCGGGTCGAGGTCTGTCGGCGGAGGAAAAGATGCAGGAGACGGTGACCATCGGACGGTTGGTGTTAGCCGGGACGACTCCGCTGGCATACCGGCTGCAAAGGACCGAGGTGTTGGACGACTTGGCCAGCCTGTTCAACGCAGAACTCGGTTGGGATGACGGCCAAGACGACGGGGAAGCGGAGCGACTGTCGGTCTGGGTGGAAGAAGTGGCCAACCGGACGGTGCCGCCGGTGGACTTGGCCGCCTTCCCTCTCCTTCAAGACGGTGTGGCGCGGCTTCGCCGCTGGCAGCGGTATGAGATTCCGGAAACGGTGCGGCAGGCCCTGGCGGTGCTGTGGAACCACCCAACGGCCCGCCAATATTTGGATGACGACCTGGCCGCCGATTGGGAGGAGCTCGTGCAGGAGGCGGAAAGCCTGCTCATGACGCTGGCGGCCCTATCCCGGGAGGGAGGCCGATGAACGTCCGGCGCATCCGGCGGTTGCGCATCGAAGGTTTTGGCCATTTTCGGGAGCAAGAGTGGGAGATTCACCCCCGGCTGCAGCTGTTCACCGGTCGGAATGAAGCGGGGAAAAGCACGTTGCTGGCATTCGTCCGGGGGGTGTTGTTCGGTTTTGAGCCGCGGACTTCGGCCCAGCGGTATGAACCGTTGTCCGGCGGCCCGTTCGGCGGTGCCGTCTGGATGGAGGACGACGCCGGCCAGTTCGTGCACATTCGCCGCAGCGGGCACGACCGGGTGGCCGGTCGTCTGTCCGTCGCGCTGCCCGACGGAAGAACGGCGGGAGAGGACTGGCTGCACCAATGGCTGGGGGGAATCGACAAAGCGACGTTCCGGCAAGTGTTCGCCTTCGGTCTGGACGATTTGCAGCAAGTGCGCTGGTTGAAAGACGAGGCGCTGACGCCGTTTTTGTACCATACACTGACCGGCGGCGGGACGCTGGAGCCGGTGATGAAAAGTTTGCGCGATCGGGAGACGGCCCTTTTCCGGCTCCGGGGAAAGACGGGCCCGATTCACGGCCTCCTGCGGGAGCTGGAGGAGCTGTCGGCCCAGTACCGAAAGATGGGCCGACAGGCGCAAAATCCGGAACAGCTCCGGCAGCGGCTGGACGAAGTGGAAAAGGAAGTGGCCGCTTTGGAGCAAGAGATGAGGGCGTTGCAGGAACGGCTGGAGGGGCTGGAACAGGTGGACCAGCTGTTGGAACCGTACCGGCGCCTGCATTCGCTCTCCGAAACGTTATGGCCGTCGAGCGGATTGCCGTGGCCGGCGGAAGCCGGGGAACCGGCTCTCGTTTCGGCCGAGCACTGGCAGGCGAAGCGGGTGGAGGAAGAAGCCCGACTGAAACAATTGCGGCAGCAGCTGGACGATGTGGCAACGAAACGGTCCGAAGTCGCCCGGCAGCTGGACGACATCCGGCGAAACAAGCGGCGGACGCCATGGGTCGTCGCAGCAGGGGCGCTTCTCGGTGGAGTTTTAGCCGGTTGGCTCTGGTGGTACGGGAACACTCATGGGTTGAATCCCGCCGTATGGCTGGGGGTTGCCGTGCTTTTGTTTACCGCAGTCGGCGGCGCGTATGGGTGGCACACGCGCGCGGCGCGGCGAAAACGGCAGCAGTGGCTGAGGACAGCGCAGGCGCGCCTCCAGCAAGAAGAGGAGCGGCTGTGGCAGGCTGTGGCTGCATCCGAAGAGCAGGTCGCCCGGTTGCGGGAAGCCGAAACGTGGGCGGCGGTGCTGGGACCGTGGGGGACGGAATCAGCACGGTACCGTCAACTGGCAGCGTGGGCGGCCCGCAGCGACGCTGAACGGGATGCCGAGCGGGAGCGGCTGGAGGCGGCCTTGCGGGAACGGATGCAGCGTTATGCTGACAAGCTGGAAGAACGGGGCCGGCTGCTACAGCAGTGGGAGGAAGCGCGGAAAACGCGGGAAGAAAAGGCGGATCTTCAGTGGCGCCTGTCGCAGCGCAAGGCGGAGTTGCAGCGGCTGGCCCGCCAATGGTCGGTGGCTGTGTTGGCCCGCTGTGCGCTGGAGGAAGCGATGGCCGTCTATGAACGGGAGCACCAGCCCCGCACCCTCCGAAGGGCGTCGGAATATTTTGCGCAGTTGACCGCCGGCCGTTACCGCCGCGTCTGGGCTCCGGCTACAGAGGCGACGTTGGTGGTGGAACGGGAAGACGGGGAGCGGCTGGTGCCGTCCCATTTGAGCCGGGGCACTTTGGAACAGTTGTTGTTGGCCATGCGGTTGGCGCTGGCCGATGAGTTTAGCCAACAAGTGGTGCTGCCCCTCATGATGGACGACATTTTCGTCAATTTCGATGCGGAGCGGCTCGCGTTGGCGGTGGAGACGCTTCATGCCTTGAGCCGCCGGCGGCAAATCGTGTTTTTGACGTGCCACCCCCACGTGGAAACGGCCTTTCGGGCGACGTTGGCCGGCGACGATTGGGGGCATCAGCTGTTGGATGGCAGCTCTTCGTGATACAATCGTGATACAGTTATACAATCATGACACCCATCGAACATGTCCATCGGAAGATGGCATGGGTGTGGGTGCATGGGATGGATAAACATAAGGAGGCGGTGCCCGTGGAGCACATCGAACAGTTGGCGCAATTTGATCAAGCCATTGCCAGCGGCACAGTCGTGGCGATGTTTTATGCCGACTGGTGTCCCGATTGCCGGTTCATCGAACCGTTTATGCCGGAAGTGGAACAAGCGTATGCCGGGAAAATTCGTTTTGTGGCCGTCCATCGGGATCGGTTTCCCGAACTGGTGGATCGGTATGACATTTTCGGCATTCCCAGTTTTGTCGCCTTTTACAACGGCCAAGAAACGGTCCGTTTTGTCAGCAAGCTGCGGAAAACCCGGGAAGAGATCGAACAGTTCTTGGATCGGGTATGCCAAGTGAGCGAAGCATTGGCCAATGGGTGATGGGCCCGACAGGAGGTGAGAAGGATGGCGGCTTCCGACTCGAATCGCAGCCCGGCGAAAAGCCGATGGCTGAAAGTGTTGGGCGGGCTGGGCGTGTTTTTCTTGGCCTTTGGCGGCAAGCTGAAGTTTTTGTTGCCGCTGTTGCAATTGTTGAAACTCGGAAAAGTCGGCGGCACGATTTGGAGCATGTTTTTGATGATGGGGACGTACGCCCTCATCTACCCCTGGCAGTTTGCCGTCGGGCTCGTGTTGATGATCTTCATCCATGAAATGGGCCATGTCCTGGCCGCCAAACAAAAGGGATTGCCGGTGTCGGCGCCGGCGTTCATCCCTTTTGTCGGTGCCTTCATCACCATGAAAAAATCGCCCCAGGACGCCGCCACGGAGGCTTACATTGCCTGCGGCGGTCCGCTGTTGGGCACCATCGGGGCTTTCTTGTGTCTCTGGTTGGGCCGTTCCCTGGACTTGCCGGTGCTCATCACGGTGGCTTGGTTCGGATTTTTCCTCAATTTGATCAATTTGTTGCCCATTCATCCGTTGGACGGCGGCCGCATCGTCACCGCCATTTCCCGTTGGTTGTGGGTGGTGGGCTTGGTGGTGGGGCTGGTGGTCATCATCTGGCTGCGTTCGATCCTGTTCGGCCTCATCTGGTTGTTGTTCGTCTGGCAATTGGTGCAGCATTGGCGGCAGCGAAAACGTCCGCACCACGTGATGACGACGGAAGTGGCCGTCCCTCGCCAACGGTTTGAAGAGGCAGGGCTTCCGATTCCGGGTACGGAACACACCCGGGAACTGGCCTTTACCTGCTACAGCCAACTGGCGGATCGCATGAGTTATTGCGACATTTTCTATCCCGGTTTGGGCAAACTAGCGACGGTGCCGTTTGAGCATGGTCCCGTGATCGGAGTGCGGATGACGGGCGTTTCGGGGTCGGATCCCGAGAACGTGCACGTACGCTTGGAAATGACGGTTGTTCCGGACGGCTCATCAGGGGTCATTCGGGAAGATGCGTATTACCAAGTGCCGCCGCGGGTGCGGGTGGCTTACGGCGCGGCGTATTTCGGCCTGTTGTTCGTCTTGAGCGTTTTGCTCGTCATGACGCGGGAGTTGATGCCTGCCGGTGTGTAAATCGTCCATCAATGGTTATAAAAAATATAAAAAAGTTTCTGGGCCGGGTTGCAAAACCCGGTATTTTGATATACTATTTTAGCGAATAGTATAGCCTAATTGGCTTATACAAGGAAAATAGAGTGACATTATTCACATCTTGAACATGATATTAAAGCGAGGGTGCAGCATGGGTGAAGTGAAACGCTTCAACAAAGTGTTGGTGGCGAACCGAGGCGAGATCGCCATCCGCGTCTTTCGTGCCTGTACGGAGTTGAAAATTCGTACCGTTGGCATTTATTCGGAACAAGACAGCGCTTCCTTGCATCGTTTTAAAGCCGACGAGGCGTATTTGGTGGGTGAAGGAAAAGCGCCCATCGACGCTTATCTCGATATTGAAGGCATCATTGACATCGCCAAGCGCAACGATGTGGACGCCATCCATCCCGGGTACGGGTTTCTGGCGGAAAACCCCACGTTTGCCCGCCGTTGTCAGGAAGAGGGAATCGTGTTTATCGGCCCCAGCCCGGAACATATCCGCATGTTTGGCGACAAAGTGGAAGCCCGCAAACAGGCCATCGCGGCCGGCATTCCGGTCATTCCCGGCACGCCGGAACCGATTCAAGATTTGGCCGAAGCGGAACGTTTCGTGGCGGAATACGGCTTTCCCATCATGATCAAAGCCGCCGCCGGCGGTGGCGGTCGGGGCATGCGGGTCGTCCGCACGGCCGAAGAATTGCCGGAAGCGTTTAACCGTGCCCGTTCGGAAGCCCGTTCGGCCTTTGGCGACGATCGGGTGTATTTGGAAAAACTGATTGAGCGGCCGAAACATATCGAAGTGCAAATTTTGGGGGACAATTACGGCAACGTCGTCCATTTGTACGAACGGGATTGTTCCATTCAACGCCGCCACCAGAAAGTGGTGGAAGTGGCGCCGGCCCGGTCCTTGACGCCGGCGTTACGGGAAGAAATTTGCCAGGCGGCCTTGCGCCTGATGAAGAATGTGGGATACTCCAACGCCGGGACGGTGGAGTTTCTCGTCACCGACGACGGCCAATATTATTTCATCGAAGTCAACCCCCGCATTCAGGTGGAACATACGATTACCGAGCTCATCACCGGCATTGACATCGTGCAGGCGCAAATTCGGCTGGCCGAAGGGTATGCCTTGACCGATCCGGAAGTGGGCGTGCCGCCGCAAGAGCAAATTCAAACCCACGGCTATGCCATTCAATGCCGCATCACGACCGAAGACCCGGAAAACGGCTTTCTGCCCGACACGGGACGGCTGTTGGCGTATCGTTCGCCGGGCGGGTTCGGCGTGCGGCTGGACGGCAGCAACGGCTTCACCGGTGCTTTGATTACGCCGTATTACGATTCGCTGCTGGTGAAAGCGTGTACGTATGCGAATACGTTCCAAATGGCCGCCGACAAAATGTTGCGGGTGTTGCGGGAGTTCCGCATCCGCGGGGTGAAGACCAACATCCCGTTCTTGGAAAACTTGATCCAGGACGAAGCGTTTTTGAAAGGCGACTACGACACGTCGTACATCGACAGCCGGCCCGATTTGTTGCGCATTCAGAAGCGGCGCAACCGGGGGACAAAATTGTTGCGCTATCTCGGCCATGTCATGGTCAACGAACGGAAAGGCGAGAAAAAGCCGGTGTTTGCCAAGCCCCCGATGCCGGTCATCTCGCCGGAGCGGCAGGCGGCCTTTGAACGGCAACTGGCCGGCGAAGGCCCGTATCCGTCGACGAAACGCATTCTCGACGAACGGGGTCCCGAAGGGTTGGCCAAATGGGTGTTGGAACAAAAACGGCTGCTCGTCACCGACACCACGTTCCGGGACGCTCACCAGTCGTTGTTGGCGACCCGGGTGCGCACCAAGGATATGGTCAACATCGCCGAGGCGACGGCCCGTCTTGCGCCGGAATTGTTTTCGCTGGAAATGTGGGGCGGCGCCACGTTCGACGTGGCCATGCGGTTTCTCAAAGAATGCCCGTGGGAGCGGCTCGATCAGCTGCGGGCACGCATTCCCAACATCTTGTTCCAGATGCTCTTGCGGGGCGCCAACGCTGTCGGCTACACCAACTATCCGGACAATTTGGTGGAAGCCTTCATTAAAGAAGCGGCCCGGCGGGGCATCGACGTGTTCCGCATCTTTGACAGCCTCAACTGGCTGGAAGGCATGAAGGTGGCCATCAACGCGGTGCGGGAAGCCGGTAAAGTCGCCGAAGGCACTATCTGTTACACCGGCGACGTGCTGGACCCGGCGGAAAGCAAGTACACGATGAAATATTACGTCCAGCTGGCCAAAGAGCTGGAAAAAGCGGGGGCCAACATTCTCGGCATCAAAGACATGGCCGGTCTCCTGAAACCATACGCCGCGTATGAGCTCATCCGCACGCTCAAGCAGGAAGTGGGCATTCCCATCCATCTGCACACCCATGACACGTCGGGCAACGGCTTGCCGATGCTCCTGAAAGCGGCGGAAGCCGGCGTCGACATCGTGGACGCGGCCTTGAGTTCCATGTCAGGCACCACGTCCCAGCCGAGCCTCAATGCCCTGGTGGCGGCCATGGCGCAGGGCGAACGGGACACGGGGCTCGACTTGGACAGCTTGCAAGCGCTGAGCGATTATTGGGAAAAAGTGCGGGAGTATTACTTCCCCTTCGAGAGCGGCATGAAGGCCAGTTCGGCGGACATTTACAAATATCAGATGCCCGGCGGCCAGTACACCAACCTGGAACAGCAGGCCAAGGCGGTGGGGTTGGGCGATCGCTGGCCGGAAGTGAAAGAAGCCTACGCCATGGTCAACCGCATTTTGGGCGACATTGTCAAAGTGACGCCGTCGTCCAAGATGGTCGGCGACTTTGCCCTGTTCATGGTGCAAAACAACCTGGACGAAAAGACGTTGTACGAACGGGGCGATGCGTTGGACTTCCCGGCTTCGGTGGTCGACTATTTTATGGGCTACATGGGTCAGCCCTACGGCGGATTCCCCGAGCAGCTGCAAAAAATGGTGCTGAAAGGCCGGGAACCGCTGAAAGGCCGGCCGGGCGAAACGCTGCCGCCGGTGGACTTTGACGCCGTGAAAAAAGAGTTGGAAGAAAAACTGAACCGGCCCGTGGAACACCATGAAGTGTTGAGCTACTGCCTGTATCCGAAAGTGTTCCTCGACTTCCAGAAACACCGGGAAGAATACGGCGACGTATCGGTGTTGGATACGCCGTCCTTCTTCTACGGCTTGCGGCCCGGCGAAGAGATCGCCGTCGACATCGAACGGGGCAAAACGCTGTACATCAAACTCATGTCCGTCGGCGAGCCGCAGCCGCGGACCGGCAAGCGGACCATTTACTTCGAATTGAACGGCACGCCGCGGGAAATCGAAGTAGTGGACGAGTCGCTGGCGGAACACGTACAGTCGCGGCCCAAGGCCGACTTGAGCGATCCGACCCATGTGGGCGTGTCCATGCCTGGAAAAGTCGTCAAGCTGTTTGTGGCCGTGGGCGATAAAGTCAAAAAGGGCGAGCATTTGCTGGTGACGGAGGCCATGAAGATGGAGACGACCGTCCAGGCGCCGCAGGACGGGGTCGTGGAAGACATTCTCGTGCGGGAAGGCGATGCCGTGGAAGCCGGCGACTTGGTCATCAAGTTGAAAGTTTGAGATAAGCAAAGCCTGCCGACGCTCTCTGGCGGAGCCGGCAGGCTTTTTTATGGCGTTGAAAAACGCCCCGGTTCGTTTCGAACGGGGCGTCATGGTGATGCATTTGAATTAATACGATTGGATAAACAATTGGACGAACGTTTTCCCGTACGGCCCGCCGTTGACAATGCCGATGCCCACTTTGTTGAATGCCGGGTTCAGGATGTTGTTCCGGTGGCCGGGCGAGTTCATAAAGCTTTGATGGGCGCCGTCCACCGACGGATTTTGGGCGATGTTTTCGGCGGCTGCCCTCCAATCGGTGATACCGAAAGACCGCATCATGTCAAAAGGAGAACCGTATGTCGGCGACGTGTGGGAGAAGTATCCGTTGGCGATCATGTCTTGGGCCTTGATTCGGGCGACGTTGACCAACCGCATGTCCACTTGCAACGGCTGCAAACCGGCCTTTTGCCGCTCTTGGTTGACCAGTTGCACCATCCGTTGCTCATCGGCGGTTAAGCCGGTCGGAGCGGTTGTTGCAGGGTTTGTCCCAGTGTTGCCGTTCGCCGTGGCCGGGTTCGACGTGGTTGGCGTGGGCGGTTGGGGGGTCTTGGGTGTGGTCAGTTGCCCGGATGTGTTCGGTTTGGTCGTCGTTTGGGCTGGTTTTTGCGGCACGTAAACCTGCCATTGTCCCGGTTGAGATTTATAGACATAGTAGTTACGATAAATTGTTGTCGGTTTCAACCACGATTGGACGATGATGTTAATCGTCTTTTTCCAGTTCTTTTCCCCATCGATGTTGATCGTTGTCGTCATGGCCTGGGCCGGTGACGTCGGCAACAAGGCGGCTGCCAACAGGAACAGTCCGGTGACCATGATGACGATCTTTCTCAGCACGGTTTCACTCCTCTTCCCATTTTTTTAAAATGGGAACGATTTCCCACGTGTTTTAGGTTACTATAACGACAACGTGGCGCCTACCAGCAATTGTTGGAGTCATTGGCAATGAGTGACGTTTTTGTCAAAATGCAGGGGATCATTTGACCGTAAATGCGCGCGCATGGGTATAATTGAGAAAAGCACCACCCTGTTTGACGAAACATGTTGGAGGACAGCAACGTGCAACCGATTCGAGGGGCTTTGCATCTGATGTACCACGTGTACCGGCACATTTTGCCCGAGGTGGAACGGGAATTGGGGCGGTGGCGTCAGCGGGCGGAAGCGATCCCCGATATCCAACTGCGGCAGCAAGCGTTGAACAGTATGTATTACAAAAAATTCCACTGCCAAGGCGGTGCCGTGTATGCCCTGTTGGCGCCGAAGTTTCGGAAAACGGTTATCCGTCTCATTGTCGCCTTTCAGACCATCTGCGATTACTTGGACAATTTGTGCGACCGCAGCAGTTCCTTGGACGAAGAAGATTTTCGGCAATTGCACCGGGCGTTGAACGATGCCATCGATCCGACGCGGCCGCTGTCCCGGTATTACGAATACCATCCGGAGCAGGACGACGGCGGTTATTTGACGGCGCTGGTGGTCGCGTGCCAAGAAGAGATCGGGCGGTTGCCGGGATACCGGGCGGTGTTTCCCGAAGTGGCCCGGCTGGTGCGTTTGTATGCCGAGATGCAGACGTACAAACATATCCATCCCGCCGAACGGGTGGGGAAACTGCAAGGCTGGTATGAAGATTACCGGTCGAAGCATGGGCGGGAAGTGGAGGGGTTGCACTGGAATGAATTTGCCGCCGCTTGCGGATCAACGTTGGGCGTATTTGCCCTGTTTGCCGCCGCCGGTCAGCCGTCTTGCGACGAGCATTTGACGCAGGCGATTCGAGAGGCGTATTTCCCGTGGATGTGCGGGTTGCACATCTTGTTGGATTACTATATCGATCAGAAAGAAGACGCGATCGGCGGGGATTTGAATTTCGTCACGGCGTATCCCGGCCATGTGGACGTCATTGACCGGTTGCGGCAGTTTACCGAACGGGCGGCCGCGTTGGCGGCGCAATTGCCGCAATCCTGTTTTCACCGCTTGATCGTGGAAGGACTGTTGGGGCTGTATTTGTCCAATAACAAGGTAAAAGAAATGGCCCACGGAAAAAAAGACGTGGGCCGGTTGTTGAAAGACCGGGGATGGCGGGCGCGTTTTTTTTACTTGAACGGCCGTTTGTTGATGGGACATCGGGAACAAACCCAACCGGGCCGAAGCTGATACTCGTTTTTTGACGGCCGTTTTTATTTTTGTTCTTTTTGTTGGCTTTTCCGTTTGATGCGCAAGCCGATGAAGATGGTCGTGCAAGCGGCCAACGCCAACAAGATGACGGCCCAAGGGTTGCGGTACGCGATGGCGCCGGCGATGCCGACGAACAGCAGGGCGGTGAGGACGGCGAAGAATAGCGCCAATGGTTTGCTCATGACATCGCTCCTTTCAATTGCTTAGTGTACCATTGCCAGAGGCGGTTGGAAAGAAAGGGATGGGAGGTTTTCCATGAAGCGCATCGGGATCATCGGGGCTATGCAAGAAGAAGTGGAAAAGTTTCGGGAGAACATGACCATTCAGGAACAGCGGACGGTGGCGGGCATTTCGTTCTGGGTGGGGACGTTTGAAGGCCGGGATACGGTCGTGTGCCAATGTGGCGTCGGGAAAGTCAATGCCGCCATGTGTACGCAGATTTTGATCGACCGCTTTGATGTGGAAAAAATTGTGTTTACCGGTGTCGCCGGGGCCTTGGAGCCGACGTTGGACATTGGGGACATTGTCATTTCCACCGATTGTATCCAGCACGACATGGACGTGCGGCCGTTGGGGTTTGCCCGGGGAATGATTCCGTTCATGGATCAGTCCATTTTTGTGGCCGATCCGGAGCTGGTCGCTTTGGCCACGCGGGCGGCTCAAGAGGTGTTGGCAGGGAAACAGGTCGTGCAAGGGCGCATCTTGTCGGGGGATCAATTTGTCGCCGATTTGGACACCGTCGGCAACCTATACTTGGAGTTCGGCGGGGCCTGTGTGGAAATGGAGGGGGCGGCGGTGGCCCAAGTGTGCTCGTTGAACGCCGTGCCTTTCGTCATCATCCGGTCCATGTCCGACCGGGCGGACAAGTCGGCCAACGTCAATTTCTTGGAGTTTGTCGGCTTGGCGGCGGAAAGTTCGTACCGGATCGTGGAGCGGATGATTCGTTGGCTGTGAATACAGCAGGACAAGCATGAGAAAGGCAAACAGCCGTCAGGGAAGTGAGGGTGGGGGCGTTCGATGGAAAACAGTGTGTGCGACGTTCCGGGCATCTATGTGGGGCACATGCAGGACGATCGGGCGTTGACCGGCTGCACCGTCTGTCTGTTTCCCGAAGGGGCGGTGGCGGGCGTGGACGTGCGGGGTTCGGCGCCGGGGACGCGGGAGACCGACTTGCTGGCCCCGATGCATTTGGTGGAACAGGTGCATGCCATTGTGCTCACCGGCGGCAGCGCGTTTGGTCTGGATGCGGCCGGCGGAGTGATGCGGTATTTGGAAGAACAAGGCATCGGCTTTGAGACCGGCGCGGCCCGGGTGCCCATCGTGCCGGCGGCCGTGTTGTACGACTTAGCCATCGGCGACAGCGCCGTCCGGCCCGATGCGGCCATGGGATATGAAGCGGCGCGAAAGGCGAGTCGGAACGCGGCCATGTGCGGCAACGTCGGGGCCGGGACCGGAGCGACGGTGGGCAAAGTGTTGGGGATGGAGCGGGCGATGAAAGGGGGCCTCGGCACCGCGTCGGTATCGGTACCGTGGACCGAAGGCCCCCTCATCGTCGGCGCGTTGGTGGCGGTCAACGCCTTTGGTGACGTCCGGGACCCGGCCACCGGCCACATTTTGGCCGGGCCTCGGGTCGACGACAAGCCTATCGACAGCATCGCCCTGTTGCCCCGCGTCATGATGAACGGAGAGACCGGTTTTGTCGGCGAAAATACGACCATCGGCTTGGTGGCGACCAATGCCCGTTTGACCAAAGCCCAGGCGACGAAAGTGGCGCAGATGGCCCAGGATGGTTTGGCCCGGACCATTTACCCGGCCCATACCATGCGGGACGGGGACACGGTGTTTGCCGTTTCGACCGGAGAAGTGAACGCCCCGGTGGATGTGGTGGGCGCATTGGCGGCCCAGGTGATGGCTGAAGCCATCGTCCGGGCGGTGAAAGAAGCAGAAAGCGCCGGCGGTTTGCCGGCGTACCGGGATATTCAACGGTGATATGGCCATGAACGGATTCGTCCAATAATGGCGGTTTGAACGGCCGAATTAACGGCTGGCGGGTTGTTGGGACCGATATGCTTCTTCCAGTTTTTTGTATATCTGTCCTTTTTCCGTGTACGATTTGCGGATGCGTTCCATTTCTTTATAGTCGGCTTCCGTCAATTCCCGCACCACTTTCGCCGGCGAACCGATGGCCAGCGTGTTGGGCGGGATTTTTTTGCCCGGCGGCACCAGCGCACCGGCCCCGATCATGGCGTTTTCTCCGATTTCCGCCCCGTCGAGGACGATGGCGCCCATGCCGATGAGCGCGCCGCGGCGGATGATGCAGCTGTGCAAAATGGCGTTGTGGCCGACGATGACGTCATCTTCGATGATCAGCGGATTGTTCGGACTTTGGTGGAGTGTGCAGTTGTCCTGAATGCTGACGCGGGCACCGATGATGGTCGGCGCAATGTCGCCCCGCAACACCGTGTTGTACCAAATGTTCGTATACTCGCCGATTTTCACGTCACCGGAGATAAGAACGCCTTGCGCCAAAAAGACCGTGGGATGAATGTCGGGCATTTTTCCGTCAAAGGGCAAAATCATCGTTTTCACCTCGCGTGTTGAGATGGGATCATGTCAATAGCTTACCATGAAAACGGCTGGGGATGGGACATATTCTCCCGCGGGACGGCATACGATGGTACCATCAAACGGTCAAGCCTGAGGTCGTCTTACGTGGGGGATGTGGGTCATGTGGGTTATCCATGGCAGAAACTTGCTTCAAGGGCTGGTGTTGGTGGCGGTGATTGTGGCCGGCGGGTACGGGATTTGGGCGTTGCAGCCCATGGCGGTTCCGTCGGCGGCGGCGGAGATGCACGTGAAGACGTTTGATGTGGTGGCCGTCGAATTTGACGACGAAGATCCGAAGACGGGACAAGAGCGGGAAGTGTACCGTTGGGATCCAGGCACCATCGTCGTCCAAAAAGGAGACCGGGTGCGGCTGAACATCCACGGTCTGAACGGCGACAAACATCCGTTTTTGATTGAAGGGCTGAACGTTCAAGGGGAAGTGGCGCGGGGCGAAGTCCAGACCGTCGAGTTCGTCGCCAAGGAAAGAGGGGTGTACCGGCTCGTCTGTCTCGTCCATACCGATGCCCATAATCATGGACCGATGATCGGCTACATTGTCGTGCAATGAACGGATGAAAAAACCATCGCCTGGTATCGACGAGGCGATGGTTTTTTCATTCCGTTATTCCACCGGAATCTCAACATCCAACAGCGGCGCATACTGTTGGCTGCCGAAAATGTCCCGTTCCCCGGGCCCGCCGCTGGGGGATTTGCGGTAGATGGTGAACTTGATGGCATAGGCCGGGTCAAACTCCACAAAGTCGCAGATGCGTTCCTCCGGAATCCCGTACAGCCGGGCCACCGTTTCCCGGGTCAGGCGCTTGCTGGCTTTGACGAGTTCGTAGTTCTCCTTTTCCCGGAAAATGATGTCAAAGGTGATTTTGTCGGTGCCGGCGTTTTTGCTGCGGATCGTTTTGGCCAAGTCCGCAAGTTTGACCGTCTTTTGGCTGCCCTTCTGGATGTCACAATGTGCTCCCATCGTTATTCGTCTCCTCCAACCTCGATCATTTTCACCTCAAACAGCTCCATTGGATCGTCCACCGGAATGACGTGGTTCATCGTCCACCGGTAGGCCGGGGTGGCCGGCAACACTTCATCGACGACGAAGGCGGCCGTACCGGCGGTGCCTTTCACTTCCGGCAAGCGGGCGTAGAACAGTTGCCGGGTGGCCATCAGCGTGATTTCTTCCGCCAGCTTTTTCGTCGGCGCCACGCCTTCCACGACGACGCACAGCTCGTGGGAACGAATCTCCTTCACCGGCTCCAGTTCGCCCATCACGCCGTTTTTCCCGTAAATTTTAAAATCCAAAAAGTAGTCCACGTCTTTGAACGTCTCCCGCACTTGACTGGAAGCCCACTCCACCACCCGGTCAATGTTTTGAATCATGTAAGGATCCCGAATGCCGGCGATGCCGATGTACTTCTCGCCGACTTTGCCCGAACCTTCCAGCTTGACTTTGATTTTGCCTTGGACCGGGATGAATTTGGAGCCGGTGATGCGGCACGTTTTCTCGTCATACTGCTCGTACCGGCAGTTGGTCATATCCAGCATGCCGCCGGCCACGTATTCGTAAAACGGGTTGGACCGTTCATACATGGCGTGTCCGGCCACCGACGCCACGGTGCAGCGTTGCTGCGGATGCATGGCGGTGACTTTCACGTCTTCATGGGTGATGGTGCCGATGACCGTCTCCTTGGCGCCGTAGGGTTCCGCGCAGAACGAGGCGCACTCCAGCACTTTCCCCAAGTAGTACGCCAAGTCTTCCGGGAAGCCTTCCCAGATGGCCGGGGCGGCAAACACCGCGCAGTCGCTGGAACGGCCGCCGATGATGACGTCGGCTCCCATCTCCAACGCCTTGATGTACGGATGCACGCCGGCGACGGCGACGATGCGGTCCGTCTTTTCCAGATCTTCCAACGTCAACGGCGGACGGCCGTCCAACCCTTCAATGACGACGCCGGCTTCCATTTTCTTTCGGATGTATTCCTTATCGACTTCGGAGTAAAAGTAAGCCAGTTTGAATTTGGGGAGTTTGTGTTGTTTGGCCAGATCTTTAATGATCTGCACGTACATGTCGACCCGGCTGTTGGACCCGGTGTCGCCGGCCGAACCGACGATCATGGGCACGCCTTGCTCCCGGGACTTGAGGAGCATCAGTTCCAGGTCGTGCTTTTGCCATTCGTACATGCCCACCGACTTGTCGGCCCCAAGAGGCGCCGGACCGATGTCGTCGCTGCCCGAATCGCAGCAGTAGTAGTCCGGCTTGGTGGCGGCGCCGATGAAGAAGCTTTCTTCTTTCGTCGGCGCAAAGCCCAGGTGGCCGTTCGGGCAGAGAATGCGCAGTTGCTGTTTCTTCGCCATGGACAAAAACTCCTTTCAAAAAAATGACCAATGATATTGACATAACATGTTATACCGTGATTAAATAATGGTAATTACCACACAATCTATCTTACAATTGAAAACGTTTTAAGTCAAGTTTTAAGGCTTAGTGGTTATAACCACTTGCCCGATTCCATGATTTTGGGGGTGGTGGGCGCACGGGAATTCGTATAAAGTGGTTCATGTTGAAAGCGATCACAAAATTGAACCCGTTGTCAATAGAGCGTTGAGTTATCATGAAGCGTCAGGAGGAGAGAGGATGCTCGGTTTGCCGTTGGCCATATGGTACCTCATCTTTTTGCTGTTTTTCGTGGCCATTTTGTTTGTCGGCTTCAAGCGGCCGATCTACGAAGTCATGGCCTTGGCATTCATTTTTATCGTCGTCATTACCGGCCGCTTCGATCTCTTTTGGTCGTCCTTGATCTATCCGTCCACCAGCAGTCTGTTTTATGCCATTTTTGCTTTTATGGTCGTGGCGGTCATTTTCGATGAGACGAAAGTGGTCGAGCGCATCATCAATTTAATGATGGCTGTGGTCGGCCGTTTTCGCGGCGGGGCCGGTTATGTGGCGCTCTTGGCCAGCACGTTTATGGCGTCATTGTCCGGCTCCGGTCCCGGAAACGTGGCGACCACCGGGGTGTTCACGATTCCGGCGATGAAGCGGACCGGTTTTTCACCGGCCTTGGCTGCAACGACGGAAATGTCTTGCAGCATGCTGGGAAACATCATACCCCCTTCCGGCATTGTGTTGTTGACGTACGGCATTTTAAACGAATTGTATCCCGACAGCATTTCATCCAGCAGTTGGATGATGGCCGCCTATGGCGTCGGTTTGTGGTTTTTCTTGCAGCGGTGGCTCACCTTGTGGCTGTTTTGCCGTTATTACAAGGTTCAACCCGTTCCCGTCCACGAACGGCCGAAATTGGGGACCAGTTTCCAGGCCGGTTGGCCGGCGCTTATTTTGCCCTTGCTGATTTTTCTTCCGCTGCTCATTGATGCGCAGATGAAAGAGTGGCTGACGGCTCGCCTCGGGGAAGACGGAGCCGGTGCCTATTCCGCATCGGTGTTGATGTTTACGCCGGGGTTGGCGGCGGCGTATGCGCTGGCGATTAGTCGGAAAGCGACCGGCGGGTTGAACTGGCGGAAAATCCACGACATGTTTCGGAACACCATTGACAAAGTTGTACCCATCGGGGTCACCATCTACATGGCGTACGCCATTTCGCAAGTATTTGTCGGCCTTGAAGCGACCAATGCCATTGAAAAATGGTTTGTCTCCCTCGGCATGCCGGTCTGGGCGTTGATCATTGTCTTGCCCCTCTTCTTCATGGTGTTGGGCATGGTGTTGCCCGGTTCTTCCCAAATTGCCATCTTGGGCGGGGCCATGATCGCCGCCTTTGGGACGTTGGGAGGCGATCCGGTGTTGTTGGCAGCGCTGTTGCCGGCCATGACGGGGGCCTTAGAAGGAATGACGCCGCCTTTGGCCTTGGGGATGTACGTGGCCATGGGGATTGCCGGATCGGGCTTTAAGGAGACGACGAAACTGACCATCGTTTGGGTCGTCTGCCACGTGTTGCTCAGCATGATATTGCTGACAGGCGTGTTGCCGATTTTCGGGCTGTAGATTTTCGGGTTGTTTGATGCCCATCAGAACTGGCGGTGAGTTGGAGCTCGAGGAGAGGAGGAGGGGACAACGTGGGCAAAATCGGGGATTTGTTTCACCATGTGTACGCGCTGATCGCCTTTGTGACTATGGCCTTAGGGTTTGTCGTCTTCCTGTTGTTTGCCATTGGCATCATAGTCGGCGGGCCGCTGGGTGAAACAGTGGCGGTGTGGGCCGGTCAATTGATGAAATGGGCCATCCGGATTGCGGCCATTGCCGTCTTTGCCGGCCTGTTGAACTTGTATCTGAAGAAGCGGCATACGTTGACCTTAAGTGATGAAAAACGCACAGGACAAATTCATAAAAACACGGGTGCGTAAACGGTTACGTGCCCGTGTAAGCGGGTGAAGGAAAACGATGGATGATCGTCGAGAAACGAATCATTTTCCGCGCATTGGTGTGACCGTACCGGTCGACATGGGAGGGAGTGGAGACTTATATCCCGGCCATCCGCTGGTGTATTTGGAACGGACGTACTTGGATACGTTGCAGGCGCACGATATGATGCCGATCATCCTGCCGCCCACCGTCGAGAAAGAATGGCTGGTCCGGTATGCGGACCAAATCGACGGCTTGTTGTTGACGGGGGGAGGGTATTTGCCGCTCCATGAGGACCCTGCCAAGTTGCCGGGATTGGATGGTACCGGACAGGAACGATTTCGTTTTGAAATGGCGTTGTTGGATGTGGTTGTCCCGACCGGCATGCCGGTCATGGGCATTTGCCGGGGCTGCCAAATGATCAATGCGTTTTTTGGCGGCAGCTTAGTGAACCTTCCCGCCCATGGGGTCGTGGAGCATCATCAGGAAAAGAAAAAGATTCCCGGCCATATTCCGGTCCACGGATTGACGGTGGCCCCCGAAAGCCGCATGGCGGACTGGCTCGGTTCATCCGAAATCCGGGTCAATTCGTTTCACCGACAGGCCATCGAACGGCCGGGGAGGGGTTTGACGATTACCGCCCGGTGCACGGAAGACAGGGTCGTGGAAGTGGTGGAGGCACCAGATCATCCCTGGCTGGTCGGATTTCAGTTTCATCCCGAAAAAATGTGGCGGGCGGATCCGGTTTGGTCCAATGTGTTTCGGTCCTTTCGGGAAGCCGCATGTGCATATCGACGGGCCCGGTAGCGGCTTCCTTTTTCTTTTCATGGAAATCAAAACCCGATAAGATGAGTGTATAGATTTTCGTCCATAACGAGATGGATGGCTACCGATGCAAGGAGGTCATCAGATTGCCGTCGGTGTTAGGCCAACCGTTATACAAACAATTGGTTGCTTATTTTAAAGAAAAAATTCAATCCGGGGAATGGGCGGTCGGGGAACAAATTCCGTCGGAGCGGGAGCTGTGCAAGCAGTTTGACGTCAGCCGCATCACCGTGCGGCAGGCCATTGCCGAAGCGGAAAAAGAAGGGCTGTTGCACGCCGTTCAAGGAAAAGGCACCTTTGTCGCCAAGCCGAAAATTCACCAGGAGCTGCACCAGATTACGAGTTTCAAAGAAACGATGACCATGTGGGGCATGGTGCCGCGGACGAAAGTGGTCCGCATCGAGAGCGAGCCGGCGAACCTCACCCTGGCATCCGTATTGGGGATTACGGAAGGCGAACCGGTGGTGCATCTGGAATTGGTCGGCTACGGTGACCAGCTGCCGATGGTCGTGTATCAATCGACGTTTCCCCACCGCACCGGGATGTTGCTGGCGGAAGAGGCAAAAAAGTTGGAAGCGGCGGGCGAAGGATTTTCGACGTTTGACTTGTATGAAAAAGCGGGCCTGGAAAGGCCGGGCATGGTTAAGCAGACGTACGAGGTGGGGGCGGCCGCGGGCCGGGTGGCGGAGTTGCTGCAACTGCCGGAAGGGCAGCCGCTGTTTCAAGTGACGTCCATCTTCAGCTCGGCGACGGAGCAGCCGATGGAGTTCCGGACCGCCTATTACCGCGGGGACAAATACAAGTTTTACATCACCCGCCGGTTGTAATAAGAGGATAAGAACAATGAAACAGGCATGGGGTATCCCCATGCTTGTTTCCATGACTATTTCGTTTTATTCGTGACAACAAGACAATGATGACGCCATCATGTCATGTTTGGATTTCATCCAAACGTTCACGTGTCGACAGTTGTTCCAAAAACATGATGAATGGCATTCTAAAAACATATAACTTTCAAAGAATGGAGTTCAAAGATGCTGCATGGATTGCCAATTATTTCATTAAAAGAGGTGCTTTAAAGAGAAACGATGCTCGATGCAGTGACCAAGTTAACGAAAATTAACCGACTCTTCGTCGACAGATGTAGCGAGAATGCGGAAACTTGTGATAAAATACGAGTTTAAGAACGAGAGACAAGCTTGCATTTTTACATAAAAAGGGGGCTTTTCACGTGAAAAAGTCGCGTTTTTGGCTGTTGCTGGCGGCGTGTGCGCTGTTGGTCGTCGGCGGATGCGGCGGCGGCAACCAGACGCAACCGTCACAAGACCAACAGGGGGCGGACGACGGCGCCGGCGGCGGTGAAACGTACAACATCGCCATTTCCCAATACGTAGAACATCCGTCGTTGGACGCGACTCGGGAAGGCATTTTGGCGGCGTTGAAAGATGCGGGGCTGGAAGAAGGAGTCAACCTGACGATTGATTACAACAACGCTCAGGCGGACGCCACCAACAACTTGTCCATCGCCCAGAAAATCGCGGCGGCCGATAACGACTTGGTCGTAGCCATTTCCACGCCTTCCGCCATGGCGGTGGTGGAACAGGTGACGGACCGGCCGGTGGTGTTTGCGGCGGTGACGGATCCCATCGATGCGAAACTGGTGGATAATCTGGAAAAGCCGGGCGGCAATGTGACCGGGGCATCCGACACGAACCCTGAGGCGATTACGATGCTGATGGACTTTATTGCGGAACATTTTCCCAATGTGAAAACTGTCGGCATCGTCATCAATGAAGGGGAACCCAATGCCGTCGTCATGGCGAATCTGGCCGAAGAAGCGCTGGCAAAACACGGCATTGAGCTGGTCCGGGCGGCGGTGACCAACACGTCGGAAGTGCAACAGGCGGCCGAATCGCTGGTCGGACGGGCCGATGCGCTGTACATCACCTTGGACAATGTGGTGGTCAGCGCGGTGGATGCGATTATTGACGTGGCCAACAAACACAAAATCCCGTTCTTTTCCAGCGATCGGGACACGGTGGAAAAAGGTGCCTTTGCCACGGTCGGCTTCAAGTATTATGATCATGGGTATCAGGCAGGGCAAATCGTCGTAGACATCCTGAAAAACGGGAAAAATCCCGGAGACATTCCCGTCAGTTTCCCGGACAAACTGGATTTCATCCTCAATTTGAAGGCGGCGGAAGCGCAAGGCATTGAAGTGACCGACGCGATGAAAAATGCCGTCAAAGATCCGGAAGCGAACATCATTGAGTAGTGGCTGGGAGGGGTGGACGGCCTTGTCCACCCCTTTCCCGTGAGTTGAGGGAGGGGGTTGCGGTTGGCAAAAGCACTGCTCGGGTCGTTGCCCGGAGCGATTGAACTGGGACTCATCTATGCGTTGATGGCATTGGGCGTGTATATCACGTTTCGGATTTTGAATTTTCCCGATCTGACGGTGGACGGCAGTTTTACGACGGGAGCCGGGATTGCTTCGGTGCTCATCCTCGGCGGAACGGCGCCTTGGCTGGCCAGTGTGGCGGCCTTTTTCGGCGGCTTGGCGGCAGGGGCGTGTACCGGTCTGTTGCACACGAAGGGAAAAGTGAACGGATTGTTGTCCGGGATTTTGATGATGATTGCCCTGTATTCCATCAACATGCATATCATGGGCAAGCCGAACTTGTCGCTTCGCGGTAATGAGACGGTCTTTACCGACGTGCCGCCCTTGGTGCTGATGCCGATTGTCGTATTGGTCATCAAAATTTTGCTCGATTGGTTCCTGCATACCGACCTGGGATTGGCGCTGCGGGCCACCGGGGACAACCCGCAAATGATCCGCAGCCTGGGGGCCAACACCGACATGACCAAAATCTTGGGCATCAGTTTGTCCAACGGGCTGGTGGCTCTTTCGGGCGCCTTGATTGCCCAGCAGTCGGGCTTTGCCGATATTTCCATGGGTATCGGCATGATCGTCATCGGCTTGGCGTCGGTCATCATCGGCGAGGCCGTTTTTGGCGCCGGTACGGTCGTACGGGCGACGCTGGCGGTTATTTTTGGTTCAGTGATTTACCGCTTTGTCGTGGCGCTGGCCCTGCAAGTGCGGTGGTTTGACGCCTCGGATCTGAAACTGATCACCGCCTTGATCGTCATCGTGGCCTTGGTGGTGCCGACGTTGCAACGGTATGTGAAGCAGCGAAAAGTGGCGCAAACCCGTTCGCAGATGCTTTTGTCTTCGCAAGATTCCAGGATGGACGGTGAGACCTGATGTTGGAAATCCGGCACGTGGTCAAATTGTTTCATCCCGGCACAGTGGATGAAAAAGTGGCGTTGTACGACATCAATCTGGAACTGAATCCGGGCGATTTTGTCACCGTCATCGGCAGCAACGGCGCGGGAAAATCGACGTTGATGAATGTTATTTCCGGTGTGTTGGAACCGGACCACGGGACAGTCCGCATCGACGGTCACGAAGTCCAACATTTGTCCGAATTCAAGCGCAGCCGCTGGATCGGCCGCGTCTTTCAAGATCCGATGGCCGGCACCGCCCCCCATATGACCATTGAGGAAAATTTGGCCATGGCCCTCATGCGGGGCAAATCCCGCGGTTTGTCGTTCGGTGTGACGCGGAAAAAACGGCAGTTGTTTCGGGAGCAATTGGCCCGTCTGGGCATCGGTTTGGAAGATCGGCTGAATACGAAAGTCGGCCTGTTGTCGGGGGGCGAGCGGCAAGCGTTGAGCTTGTTGATGGCCACCTTCACCGAACCGAAATTGTTGTTGTTGGACGAGCATACGGCGGCGTTGGACCCGGCGAGGGCTGAACTGGTGATCCGGCTGACGGATGAAATCGTGCGGGAAATGAAGTTGACCACCCTCATGGTCACCCATAACATGGACATGGCCATCCGCTTGGGGAACCGGCTCATCATGATGGACAAAGGGCGGATTATTCTCGACATCGATGCCGAGCGGAAAAAACATTTGACAGTGGAACAGTTATTGGACGAGTTTGCCCGCATCAGCGGTCATCAGTTGAGTGATGAAAAACTGATGCTGGGCTGACAGACCATTGGCGAAGAAACATTCGTCCCTACGGGTCGAATGTTCTTATTTTGTTATTTTACAAACCGACGGTCGGTATATTACGATTGTGATCGGCCATTCATGAAGGTAAGCGTTGGATCTGGGATGGAAAAGTCGATGGAAAGACCCATTGGAGGAGATACCCAAACGATGAAGCAGGCTGAGCGCCGGGAGCGTACGAAACGGTTGTTGCTGGAGGCGACTGCATCGCTCATCCGCGAAAAAGGGTGTGCCAAGACGTCTTTACAGGACATCATGGAACGGTCCGGGCTTTCCAAAGGAGGGATTTTCCATTACGTCAAAAACAAAGATGAGCTCTTTTGTATGGTGTTGCAGGAGTGGTTGGAAGAGACGGGCCGCCGTTTTTGCCGGGCCACGATGGAAAAAGAGGATAAGTTTGGCGGTCCTTTGGGCGAAATCGTCGCCCGCTTGCACGAATTGGATGATCCGAACGATGTGGGCAATCAGGTGTTTCTGTACTTGTTGGGAAAAAACGGTCAAGACGAAGCGCGGGATGTTTTGCGTCAGTTTTATGCCCAGTCGTTTCACACTTCCCGGCAATGGATTGTTTTGGGACAAGAGGCCGGGGTCATCCCGAAATCGGTGGATGCGGATAAAATGGCCGATTTGTTTGTGCTCATCGGTTTAGGTATGCGGGTGCGCAGCGGGATAGGGCAGCCTTTTGCTTTCGAGAGTGCCGATTTTGCCGCGCTTATGGCCGAGTTGTTGCAACGTGGTGAATCTGCCCAACGACCGAAGAAAGGGTGACGAAACGTGACGGAGCAACACGCCGATGTGATCGTCATCGGGTCAGGTATAGGCGGGTTGACAGTGGCCAGTTTGATGGCGCAGTTGGCGCACAAGCGGGTGCTCGTACTGGAGCGTCATTTCAAGTTGGGCGGTTTTACCCACAGTTTTTCCCGGCCAGGAAACCGTTCCTGGGATGTCGGGTTGCACTATGTGGGCGAGGTGGAGAACGGATCGATGGCCCGGGACATTTTTGACCTCATTACGCAACAACAGGTGCAATGGCAAAAGATGGATTCTCCCTTTGAAAAATTTGTTTATCCCGATATGACGTTGGAAGTGCCGGATGAGGAGGAAGCGTATCAGGCGGCGTTGATGGAAATGTTTCCCCATGAGGTGGATGCCATCCGGACGTTTTTTGCCGATGTTCGCACGGCCCGAAAATGGCTTCAGGTGTACACCTTGATCCAGTTGATGCCGAAACGGGTTGGGCCGTTGCTTCGCGTGGTCTTTCGCGGCAAGGAGAAGTTGGCGTTGAGTCTGACCGGAACGTATCTGAAAAGACGTTTTCGCGATCCCCGGCTCAGGGCCATCTTGGCGTCCCAATGGGGTAATTACGGGCTGCCTCCGTCCAAAAGCGCCTTCCTCATTCATGCCGCCATCGTCGGTCATTATCTCAATGGCGGGTATTATCCTGTTGGCGGGGCCAGCACCATTGCCAACAGCATCGCATCGGTCATTGAGAAGTACGGCGGCCGGTGTCTCGTGAATCATACCGTGACAGACATTTTGCTGAAAGACGGGAAGGCCATCGGTGTCAAAGCGTTGGCCGGTTCTGGGACAAGGGCGGAAGAAGTGGTTTATTATGCGCCGGTGATCGTTTCTGCTGCCGGGGCTTACACGACGTTGTGTAAACTGTTGCCGCCTTGTGTTGCGGGACTGTTGGCAAAAGAGGTGGAAAGGCTCTCGCAAGACAGTTTTAGTGCAGTAACGGTTTATTTGGCGTTGAAGGACAGCCCAAAAACCGTTGGCTTGACTGCCGCCAATCACTGGCTGTTTTCTTCCATGGATCATGATGACATGTATCGGCGAGCGGAACAAATCTTGGATGGACGGCCGGCGTATTGCTTCCTCTCTTTTCCTTCGTTGCGCAATCCGCAGGCGACATCCCACACGGCCGAAATCATCGCCCCTTTGCCTTACCATGTGGTGGCCCAGTGGAGGGAACGTCCATGGAAGCGACGGGGGGAAGATTATGAGGCGTTGAAGCGCCGTGTGGCCGAAACGCTCCTCTCCTTTGTGGAAGCATATTTTCCGGGGTTCAAGTCCTTGGTGGATGCTTGGGAAGTGTCGACACCGTTGACCATCGAAACGTTCACCGGCCATCGGTTCGGAGCGATGTACGGCTTGCCCGCCACCCCCGAGCGGTATTGTCTTTCCGGCTTGCGGGTGCAAACGCCCGTGCCGAATGTGTATTTGACAGGTGCCGATGTCATATCTCCGGGGATTGTCGGCGCCATGATGGGCGGTGTGACCACAGCGGCGCATTTAATGGGTATCAACGGTTTTTACCGTATCATGACAGCAGCCAAGCATTTGAAGTAGCCTTCATGATGAAGAAGACAGATACTCATGTCCGTGCTCGTTCTAAATGGCATTTAGGGCTGATTTCGCACCAAGTCCAGCACGCGTTCGATGTCCTCGGCTTTCCGCGCATAGGCGAACAAGACGCCATCGGCGTAATGTTGGGCCACCTGCGTCGCTTTGGCCAGTCGTTTCGGGTCAGTGTCACAGGCGTACAGTTCAATGAGAAACGGCTTTTGCAACATGTCGCGGAATCCCCAGGCCATCGCTTCCAGCCAATATGTGACGCTGTAATGCAAGTCGTACAGCGGCACGACAAAACAGTCGATGTACGGCAGGATGGCGTCAATGTCCACCCCGAATCGCACGTAATGATGATGTTTGATCGGATCGGGATACAGTGTCATGTACAGTTGGTTGTCGGTCATCTCCCGGCAGGTGCGGACAAAGTCGGTGATGACCGACGCCCGCCACGCTTCCCAATCGGCAATGCCCGACTGTTGCCAATGTGTTTGGCAGACGGGGCAGAAGCAAAATCCTTCCCGGGGAAAGCTGATGGTGTCCAGCCGGACCGGCCCCACTCGATCCGCTTCCCGGACAAGGGCCAACAGTTTCTTTTGCCATTCTTTTCGTGTCGGACACACCCAGTCGTAGTCAAAATATTTTTCCTTGCGGGTGGCGGTCATGCCGTCTTTAGACACGGCGACAAAGTCGGGATGTTCTTTGAGCCATTGGTTGTCGGAAAAACAGCTGATCATGCTGACGGTGTTGGGCAAAGGCGTGCGGTGAACGCCCAACACGTCTTTGATTTCGTACATGATGACCGAAAGTTGAGACATTTTCTGAGCCAGATCGGCGTCGCTGGTGACGAGGCCGTATACAGGGGTAGTAGACATCGGATTCCTCCTTTTTCCAGATTTTTTTCGCCTAATTTTTTTCTCCGCGTTTCCTCCAGTTCGATGCTTTCACGGTTCCTGCTGTTGGCTCATATTGTCCTGATTATACCATAAACGTTTGAGCCTCTTTTTTCGTTCAACAGCGCTACGGCTGTCGAATGTTCTTTCTTGTGATAAAATGAATGAAGAATCAGCGGTCAGCCATTTTTGTGATGACAGGGGGAGAAACATGGAACGATTTAAAGAAAGCATGCTCCGGTTGATTACCGAGACATCGACCAAATTGCCGCCGGATGTGCGCAAAGCGATAGAAGCGGCGAGACAGAAAGAAGATCCGACGACGAGGGCCGGTATTGCTTTGTCGACGATTGCCGAGAACTTGGAAATGGCGGCGTGCAATGTGGCGCCCATTTGCCAAGATACAGGGTTGCCGACGTTTGAGATTAAGGTGCCGGTGGGCGTGAACCAAATTGTCATGCGCGAGCAAATTCGCGAGGCTGTGGCCGAAGCGACGGCAAAAGGCATTTTGCGCCCCAACTCGGTCGATTCTTTGACAGGCAAAAACAGCGGCAACAATTTGGGTCCGGAAACGCCGGTCATCCACTTTGAGCAGTGGGAAAAAGACGAAATCGAAGTGCGGCTCATTCTCAAAGGCGGCGGTTGCGAGAACAAAAACATCCAGTACAGCTTGCCGACCGATTTGGAAGGTTTGGGCCGGGCCGGTCGGGACTTGGACGGAGTGCGCAAGTGCATTTTGCACGCAGTGTACCAGGCGCAAGGCCAAGGTTGCAGCGCCGGGTTTATCGGCGTCGGCATCGGCGGGGACCGGACGACGGGCTATATGTTGGCCAAGCAGCAGCTTTTCCGTCCCGTGGACGACGTCAACCCGGTTCCCGAGCTGGCGGAACTGGAAAATTACATCATGGAAGCGGCCAACCAACTGTCCATTGGGACCATGGGTTTTGGCGGCAAAGTGACGCTGCTTGGTTGTAAAATCGGGGCCATCAACCGTCTCCCGGCCAGTTTCTTCGTCTCGGTGGCCTACAACTGTTGGGCCTTCCGTCGGCAAGGCGTCATCATTGACCCGAAAACCGGCGAAATTCGCGACTGGTTGTATAAAGAATCGGACACGGCTTCCGAAGTGCCGGTGGCCGAAAAAGCGGTGGCTTCCGGCGAAGGACGGCGGGAAGTGGTGTTGACGCCGCCCATCAGCGAAGAGCAAATTCGCCAGCTGAAAGTCGGCGATGTCGTGATCATCAACGGCATGATGTTTACCGGCCGGGATGCGCTGCACAAATATTTGATGGATCACGATTCACCGGTGGATTTGAACGGCGGTGTCTTGTACCATTGCGGTCCCGTCATGTTGAA
>PKQY01000056.1 GCA_017577895.1 Bacillota bacterium | reverse complement strand
TTGACGGCACTGGTGGAACTGTTGGTCGAACAAGGACTCATCCGTCGCGAAGACGTATTGAAAAAAGCGTATGAATTGGATGAAGCGTTGCTGGAAGAAGCGCTGCTCCAACAACCGTTGTTTTTCGAGCCGTAATTTCAAACCGCGATTTCAAGCCATAAAACGACAGCCACCGGCAACTCCTGCTACGGAGCCGCCGGTGGCTTGTCTGTTGGCATCCTATCTTTCGGCATCATACCTCCATCAACGGCGTCGGCCGATCCGGAAAGGTGGGCGACAACGTGACGTCTTTTCCGACTTCCACTTGTTCTTGCCGCAAAATATGTTCGACGGTCATATGGGCCAGTTCCTGCAAATTGTTCTCTTGGCTGAGGTGGGCTAAAAACACGTGCCGGATGTTGGCCCCGCGGTTGAGCATTTCCGCCAGCGCATCCCCGGCCGAGTCATTGGACAAATGGCCGACATCACTCAAGATGCGGCGTTTCACATCCCACGGGTAAGGGCCCATGCGCAGCATTTCCACGTCGTGGTTGGCCTCCAGAATCAACACGTGGGCATCCCGCACTTTGTCCATCACTTTACGGCTCACATACCCCAGGTCCGTGGCCAATCCCAGTTTGGCCGTCCCGTGCACGATGCAAAAGCCCACCGGATCGGCTGCATCGTGGGAGATGGAAAAACTTTCAATGTCCAAATCGCCGATGGAAAACGTCTTGCCGGTCTCAAACACGCGGCGGAGTTCTTCCGGGATTTCCCCTACCTGGGACGGCATGGCCCGCCAGGTGGCCGCATTGGCATATACCGGCAGGCGGTAACGCCGCGACAACACGCCGATGCCTTTGACATGGTCGATATGTTCGTGACTGACGACGATGGCGTCCAACTGATCGGGCCGGACACGGTAGACCGCCAACAATTGTTCTAATTGCCGGCCGCTGACTCCCGCATCGATCAGCAGCCGCACCTCCTCCGTCTCTATGTACAAGGCATTGCCCGTACTGCCGCTGACTAATACCGAAAAACGCATGGCTCTCCTCTCCTATTCCGACCTTTCCGACGGCGGCCGCTGCGATGTCTGTGTCTGCATCGCGGCCTTTTGTTCTTCCAATTCCAAACTGCCCGTGATGGCATTGACGAACAACACGTGGCGCTGCCGGCCCCCGGGCCCCCGTTCATCATAAACGACGCGCCATACCGGGTTCAACACTTGCTCATCGGCGTCGTAGATCCGGCCGTAATACCCGAACCGGACGTCCTGCAAAATGGTTTCGGCCGACAAATATTGTTTGTCCAACAGGCTGTAGACCGCCGTGGCCGCCGAAATCAACGGGGGGGCCGGTTCCCGTTTGCGGACGACCGCCCACGATTGGTGATATCGCCGCACATAGCCGTTTTCCAGCTCCAACTCCAGTCCGACATGAAACAGCGGCACCCCGCGCACCGTTTGGACGTATCGCCAGCGCTGTTCCGAAGACAGCCACGGATCCGGCATATATTGGCGGGCTTGATATACGAGATCGGGCGGCAATTCCGGCAGCGGCTCCGCGGCGCGGCTGCTGTTTTTCACCAGCGGATAAGGACGGCGCAGATGTACCGTCCATTGATTGGGCTGCCGCTGGCTCGGCGTGAGGGTACCTTCCACGTTTTCCGGGGGTTGGATCGGCAACAATTCCACCGTCAACACCCATCCTTCCGGGATGTCCGCCGGCACGTCCGTAGCCTGTTCGACCCCCGCCTGCCGCATCCGTTGTTCCAATTCCTCGGCGGCGGTCATAAAACCTTCTTCCAACACCGACCGCCGTTCGGCCAGCTCCCAGATGAGCAACAAATCCAGGATCAAAAAGGCTGCGATGAGAATGGTCTTGGCTCGTCCCCAATCCATGGCTTGTCCCCCTTGCCATGTCACTTCCGCCCTACTCGTCATCGGCCGCTTTGGGTTCTTCGGCCATCAGCCAATGGAGACGGCCGTCGGCGCCGATGAACGCCCAACCCGGCACGAGGCGGAACCAATACGAATCTTCTTCCGAGGCGGTCACTTCCATCTGATAAGCCAGCCGAATCTGACGAATGTCCCGTCCCTCGGCCGCCAACGCCAACAAGCGGCGGTACACCGCCTCCCCGTCGGGCAACACCCGCGTCGTCGTTTGCAGTTTTTCGCCGAAGCGGTACAGCGGCCGTTCCAAGGTCATCACCTGTCCTGCCGGCGGCGTGCTGAACTCGATCCGGGCGTCCTCTCCTCCGGCCGCCAGGGGATAAACGGGATACGCGCCATGATAGTACCTGAACAACAGGTGGACGTGCTCCGGCGTAAACCGCCGTACGCTGTCCAGCACGTATTGACCCATCCAGCCGCCGTATTGATTGATGAACTGGATCGCAGTGCCGACGTGATCGATGTCGTCTTTCTCCGCCCCGGCCGGCGGCTGAACGGCCGGCACATCATAAATGGAACGCAGCCGGGAAGGTTCCACTTGCAGATTGCGGCTGCCGTCGGTGTACACAAAGACGCCGTCCCGCGTCACGATTTCCCGGATGTGGGTCGGATCCACAAACAAATACAAGGTATACGACGACAGGGATATCGGTGCCCATCGCCGCACCTCTTCGTCCACCTTTGGCGCCTGCACGGGCAAGTACCAACCGGTCGGCTCCCGGTCCCGCGCGGCACCGGCATCGGCGGAGACCGCTTGACCTGCCTCGGTTTCTCCCTCAGGGGCCGCTCCCGCTTCGGCCCCTTCCGCCCGGGACGCCGGACGTCCATGGTCCGCCGTGACCGCTGCAGCCGCCGCGTTTTCCGTCGCCGGCGGATCCGGATAAAAGACGGCCTTCGGAAGCGATGCCGCCTCCTGCAAGAGCGCGTTCCACGCCTCCCGGTCGGCGGCCAGTGAGCCGCGGTACGCGTGCCGGCCGGTATCGTCCAACAAATAGAGGATGACGCCGTCGTCCTCCACCATCCATGCCCGATGGACGCGGATATCGTCCGATACCTCGGTACCGCCGTCTCCTTCGGCCAACCACGGCAAATCGACCATTCGTATCGGCACGCCGTAGCTCATCTCAATGCCCGTGCCGCGCCGCAACGCCAGCCAGTCGACACTCTCCCAGGGCACGGCGGTGAGGTCCGTCAGCGGCCATTGAAACACCTGTTCCAACGTTTGCTCGTACACAGGCGTAAAAGGCCAGGCCAGGCCGTGTTCCCCAGCCAGGTGAAACGTGAGTTGCTCCGGAATGACGATTTGTCGGAGGTCCTTTTCTTCGCCCAACGGCGGCATGGCCGTGTATTGTTTTTCCGCCGCCATAAACGGCGGCCGGTAATTCCACGACAACCATGTCAGAATAACGCTGAGGGCAACCAAGCCGAACAACAAGACGCTCTTGCCCGTCTCCCACAGCGAACGATGCGACGGCGCCATCCTGCTCACCTCTCTTTCTCGGCCAACGGCACCGTAAACCACACGCGGGTCCCTTGGCCGACCTGGCTCGTCAGGCCGATGTTCCCGCCGTGGGCCTCCACCACTTTGCGGGCAATCGACAACCCCAATCCGCTGCCGCCGGCCTGCCGGGAGCGGGCCTTGTCAACCCGATAAAACCGGTCAAACACCCGCGGCAAATGTTCCGCCGGGATGCCGCTGCCGGTATCCTGCACCGACACTTGAGCCACATCCCCCCGCTGGGTCAGCCGCACCCGAATCTGCCCCCCGGCCGGCGTATGTTTCATGGCGTTGGACAACAAATTGTCCAACACTTGTTGCAGTTGATCCGCATTGCCCCACACCAGCGGCCGCCGCTCCAGTGCCGTTTCCAGCTGGATACCTTTTTCCCGGGCGGCCAATTGGAAGCGCTCGACGGTGCGCTCAATGAGCCGGGCCAAATCCAACGGTTCAAAGGCGACCTTGGCTTCGGAAGAATCGAGGCGGGACAGCGTCAATAAATCTTCCACGAGCCGAATCATCCGTTCCGTTTCCTGCCGGGCCACGTTCAAAAACCGCTGGCGCGTCTTTTCGTCCTCGACCGAACCGTCGGTCAACGCTTCGAGATAACTGCGCAACGTCGTCAACGGCGTACGCAGTTCGTGGGAGACGTTGGCTACAAATTCGGCATTGACGGCCAACGCTTCCTGCAACTGGCGGCTCAAATGGTTGAAGGCTTGCGCCAGCTGGCCGATTTCGTCGTCACTGTGTACGGTCACCTGACGGTCGAATTCTCCCCGGGCCATGGCGCGGGCTTGGCGGGTAATTTCTTTCACCGGACGGGTGATCGTCCGGGTCACAAGAATCCCCAACACTGCCGTCAAGCCTAGGGCCATGGCAGTGCCGCTGGCAAACAACTTGGTGATTTTGCCGATGGTGGCGTACACTTCTTCCAGCGACGCTTCCAAAAACACGGCACCCAGCACCCGGCCCTCCCGCTGGATCGGGATGGCCATGAGCAATTGGCGTTGTCCCGTCTCCACGTCGATGCGAATGGCGTCGTTGGGCAAACCGAGCAGCGCCCGGTTGACTTCCGTCTGGGAATTTTTTTGCCCGACCCGGTTGGCCGTGCCCCAGGTGGCGCTCAAAATGACGCCGTTCGGATCCAACACTTGCACTTCCACGCCGTTCATGACGAAAAACTGTTTGACCAAATCGTCGATTTCTTCCGTCTGGCCGTCCTTTTCCATGTACCGTGCGAGATTGGCCGCCAGCAAGTTCCCTTGCGTGGCCACCGTCTCGGTAAAGTTGGCCACATAAAACTGTTCCAGGGAGCGCAGGAAAGCGACGCTGATGAGTTGCATGGCCAACAAAATGAGCAAGACAAAAATGACCGTCACTTTCCATTGAATGCCTACCCTCGGCCGAAACCGCAGCGGCCGGAGCCGCAGCCGCCGGCGGGGCCGCTCCTCATCGGTTTTCTTGGCCGCTCGCTGTGGCCGTTTCACCGATCTTGCCTCCCCGGATCCTGCAGATAATAGCCCACGCCGCGGCGCGTCAAAATGTAGGCGGGACGGCTCGGATCGTCTTCAATTTTCTCCCGCAGTCGGCGAATCGTCACGTCGACAGTGCGGATATCGCCGAAATAATCGTATCCCCAAACGTCCTGCAGCAACTTCTCCCGCGTCACCACCTGCCCGGGCCGTTGGCTCAAATACGCCAACAGCTCAAATTCCCGGTGGGTCAACGCCACCGGCTGGTCCCGCTTGGTCACCGCATACGCCGACAAGTTGAGCACCAGATCGCCGATGCGCCGCACCTGGGCTTCCGGCGCCGAGGCTTCCGCCGCATAACGGCGGAGATTCGCCTTGACGCGGGCCAACAGCTCCCGGTTGCTGAACGGCTTGGTCACGTAATCGTCGGCGCCGATCTCCAGCCCCAGCACTTTATCCACTTCGCTGTCCTTGGCCGTCAACATGATGATGGGCATTTGCTTATGCTGGCGAATTTGCCGGCACACTTCAAAGCCGTCCAACTCGGGCAACATGACGTCCAGCAACACCAAGTCCGGATCGTCTTCCAACGCCTTGCGCACCGCCTCTTTGCCGTCATAAGCGCAATCCACCTGATACCCTTCCCGCTCCAGGGCAAATCTCAAAATTTCGGCAATGGGCTGCTCGTCATCAACGACCAAAATTTTTCTCATCGGTACCCTCCCCTCCGCACGTCATCGAGCCAGCGGCCGTAAGACTGTTCGACGGGCTCTCCAAAGACGGCTTGCCACGCCCGTTCAAAAGACACCGCTTGCGCCAGCTGCCGGTGAAAGGCGCGCAAGCTGGTCTCGCCGTGTTCCCGAACCATGAACTGGACAAACTTAAACGCCTGTCGATACGCCAACGCCACGTTCGCCAGCCGGTCGAACTGCTCGTTCAATTGGCGCAACGAATACAAAGACTGTCGCTGCAAGTGATTGTCGTCGTTCAGCCATTCATACCCGATCCACTCATATTCTATCAATTGGGCCAGCCCTTCCGTATACCAACGGGGGAAATTGCTGTTGGCCACTGCATCGAGATACAGATGGGCATATTCGTGGGGCAACGGCCCCTCTCGATGATACCGTTCGGCCAACCGTCCGTCCTTGAGGGCCGTTGCCGGCATCTCGGGCCACAAAACCCGCGGGGACAGCAAGTAAATGACGCCGCCGTAATACACGCCGCTGGCTTTTTCCTCACCGGACCAACCGAACCGCTCTTGCATCTGCCCGTCTTCCCCGTACAAGATGAGCGGCACCGCCTCATCGGAAATAAATTGGAACTGCTCGGCAAACCACGCGTAAACCCTTTCCGCTTCCGCCAACACCAGCGGAACAACCGGTTCGTCGGCCGGCAAATAGCGGATCGAAAAATGGTCCGAACGGGCTTGTTTCCAGTCGGCATAACGAATCTGTTGTTCCAGCCATTGGTTCACGTGCCGAAACGCCGGTTGAGCCCAGGTCGGAGAACCGAACGCCGCAAGCCACCACACCACACCGGCGACGAAAGCCGCCAGCCCCCTGCGCCAACCACCGGCTGAAAAACGCGCCACGGCTCCTCCCCTTTCTCCGCTCCCGTGTTTTTTTCATTCTAACATACGGAGCCGACGGCACCGGAAAGCGGTTTCTGGAAAATAAAAACCTTCACCTTCTTCCTGCGTGACTTCCGCCGTTCCACCCGATTTGGAATGGAACCGGCCTTGTTTCACACAAGAAGAAGGTGAAGGTCACAATACGCTCAACGGGTTGATGGTCCGGCCGTTTTTGATCACTTCGAAATGGAGATGGGTCCCCGTCGAACGGCCCGTCGAGCCCATGACGCCGATGACTTGTCCCCGTTCCACCACTTGGCCGACTCTCACTTTGATGGAACGCAGGTGGGCGTAACGGGTCCGATAACCGTTGTTGTGATCGATGATGATGCTGTATCCGTAAGCGCCGTCCCAGCCGGCAAACACGACGCGGCCGTTGTCGGCGGCGACAATGTTGTAACTGGCCGGACGGGCGATGTCGATACCGGTGTGCATGCGGCCGCCCCGTTGGCCATAGCGGCTGCTGACGTACCCGCCGATGGCCGGCCAGCGGAACTGACCGGTGCCGCGGGCCGCCACCACTTTCGTCCCCTTGGCGATGACTTGATTGACCGGCTCTTCCACCACTTGTTCGGCCACGGCCCGTTTGGCTTCCACGCGGCCGTTGACCTTGGTCACTTCATACGTCACACGCACGGTGCCGTTTTTCCCCTGGCGAATCACTTTTTGTTCGCCTTTGTACATCTTCGGTTCGTCCACGTATTCGGTCTTGTACGGGACGGACTTCGTCTCCGTCACTTCTTCCACGACCCGGACCGACAACAGCGGTTCCTTGGCTTTAACGACGATCTGTTGCCCCGGTTGCAACAACGTGTTTTCGGTGATGTTAGGATTGAGGGCGAGCAATTCCTTCACCGTCGTATCGTAACGGGAGGCGATGGACCACAACGAGTCGCCTTCCTGCACCGTATGTTTCCGCTCGGCAACCGCGCCGGCTTCGATGATTTCGGCCACTTGATGCGGCTGCATCACGTCATCGGGATCCACCGTTACCGGCCGGCTCGTCACCGACTGGACAAAACCGACTTCTTTCACTTTCGGCTGACCGCTCCGGCCGCTGCGGACACTGCGGTCGGCCTGGGGTGTCCGTGACAGGCCGCCAACATACCGTTGTTGGTAGGTCTCCAACAACTGGTCGACGCTTTCCTGATCCGACAATACGGCCACCGGCTTTCCGTCAATGACCAGCTGGACCGCTTCGGCCCGGATGTCCACTTCTTCCTTTAACGTCCGCAACACGTCGGCGTCCTGACTTTTCCCTTTATACACCCATCGCGGTTCTTTCGCCACCGTCACTTCTTCCGACAATTGAACAGGGGCGCCGCCCGCCTGCCGGCGGGCCGCCGTCAGTTGTTTTTCGAGCCAAGCTTCCACGACTTGCGGATCGCTGACGGCGCCGATGACTTCCTCCCCCACTTGCACCGAATACAGCGGCACTTGGTGGGCCTTGACGTGCAGCACGCCCAACGTCACCGAGCCAACCAACGTCACGCTCCCCAGCCCGATAAGGAACTGCTTTTTATGTTGTTCCAGCAACCGCTTGAGTTCCCCTAAGCGGTCGTCGGCCCGCTCCTGCTTGTCTCCCGGTTTCATCCTGCCCTCCCAAGTTTTCGCAAAATTGCCATCTTCTCCAGGTTATCACACTTCGACACCGTGGGCAAACCGGACGGCAAAAATGTAAACAAAATGACAAATTCTAAGCGTACACACCCCGCACCAAACACGTCTGTTCGCGGCCGGGACCGACGGAAAACGTCACCAAGGGAATGCCGGTCAGTTGCGTAATGCGCTCCACGTAATGGCGGGCATTGATGGGCAGTTCGTCCAAGGAGCGGACGCCGGTAATGTCTTCGGTCCAACCGGGCAGTTCTTCGTACACCGGTTCACATTCCCGCAGCACGTTGATACTGGCGGGGAAATGGTCCAACTGTTTGCCCCGGTACCGGTAGGCGACGCACACTTTCAAGGTCGGGATGCCCGTCAGCACGTCGATGGAATTCAACGCGAGACCCGTGATGCCGCTGACCCGCCGGGCGTGGCGGACGATGACGCTGTCGAACCAGCCGACGCGGCGAGGCCGCCCGGTGGTGGTGCCGTACTCCCGGCCCACTTCCCGGATGCGATCGCCGATCTCGTCGTGCAACTCGGTCGGAAAAGGACCGTCCCCGACCCGGCTGGTATAGGCCTTGGCCACGCCGATGACGTGGTGAATTTTCGTCGGGCCGACCCCGGCACCGATCGTCACGCCGCCGGCCACCGGGTTGGACGACGTGACAAACGGATACGTCCCCTGGTCGATGTCGAGCATCACCCCTTGCGCCCCTTCAAACAACACCCGACGGCCGGCATCGATGGCCTCGTTGAGCACCACCGAGGTATCGGTGATGTACGGGGCGAGGATGCTGGCGTATTCCATGTACGTTTCGTAAATCTCGTCGAAATCGAATCCTTCCGTCTCGTAGACCCGCTCCAGCAGGTGGTTTTTCTCCTGCAGGTTGCGCTGGAGTTTGGCGCGGAATTCGTCCGGTTCCAGCAGATCGGCCATCCGGATGCCGATGCGGGCCGCTTTGTCCATGTACGCCGGCCCGATGCCTTTGCCGGTAGTGCCAATTTTTTGGCTGCCCTTTTGCGCCTCTTGCAGTTGGTCCAGTTTCAAATGGTACGGCATGATGACGTGGGCCCGGTTGCTGATGCGCAAGTTGGCCGTGGAAAATCCTTGCTCGTGGATGTAGCGAATTTCCTGCACCAGCGTCGCGGGATTGATCACCATCCCGTTGCCGAGGACGCACAGTTTGTCTTGGTAAAAGATCCCCGACGGGATGAGATGGACTTTATACGTTTTGCCGTTTAACGTGATGGTGTGCCCGGCGTTGTCTCCGCCTTGGTAACGGGCCACCACTTCGGCCTTTTCCGCCAAAAAATCGGTAATTTTGCCTTTCCCTTCGTCCCCCCACTGGGTTCCGACGACGACTAC
>PKQY01000055.1 GCA_017577895.1 Bacillota bacterium | reverse complement strand
CATGAGATCGACTATGAGACCGTGAAGCAGGAATTACACCGGCGGGACGAACTCGATCAAAACCGCGCCCACTCTCCCCTCAAGCCGGCTGAAGACGCCATCATCTTGGACACGTCGCAGATGCCCCTTGCGGAGGTGGTGGAACGTGTGAGTGAGACGATTCGTCAAGCAAAGCGGGGCGAGCAGTCGTGTATCAAGTAATCCGTTGGTTGGGGTGGATGTTTTTCAAGTTCTTCTTCCGCCTGGAAGTATACGGCCGCCACCACATTCCCAAGACCGGGGCGGTATTGTTGTACGCCAACCATCGAAGCAATTGGGATCCTCCCATTTTGGCAGCGTGCATTCCGCGGAAAGTCCATTATATGGCCAAAGAAGAGTTGTTCCGCAATCCGTTGCTGGCCGCCGTCATCCGCTGGTTTGGGGCGTTTCCTGTCAAACGCGGCGCGGCCGATGTGGGAGCGATCAAACAAGGACTCAAGCTGTTGCGGCAAGGCGAGGTGCTCATCATTTTCCCGGAAGGCCACCGGAGCAAAACGGGGAAGCTGGGAAAAGCGCAGCCGGGAGCAGCCTTGTTGGCCCTCAAAGCCGATGCCACAGCAGTGCCAGTGCTCTTGACCGGCCGCTATCGGCCCTTTGGCAAAGTGCGGGTCAACATTTTGCCGCCGGTGAATGTCCGGGCGATGGTTGGAGAACAAGCCGACACCAAATCGTTGGCCGACATCGCGGCGCAAATGATGGAACCGATCCAGCTGGCCATGTTGGAAACGTCTTCCACCACCGGCACGACCGACAGTCGGGCATGAAATACGTTTTTTCGCCCATCTTTCGATAGGGCTTTTTACTGTATAATTGTGGGTGTGTTTACCGAAAGAGGAGGGTTTTGCATGACGGAAGAAATGAACACGGAAATGGCCTCGGTGCAAGTCATTCAACCGGGGGACACGCTGAAAGGAAAAGTGGTCAAAGTCGAAGACAAAGTGGCATTGGTGGACATCGGGTATAAAAACGAGGGGATTCTGACCATTGGCGAAGTGTCCAACGTCCATATTGATAAAGTGAGCGACGTGCTCCAAGAAGGGGATGAAATCGACGTCCGCGTCCTGCGCATCAACGAGGAAGAAGATAAAGTGTTTCTGTCCAAGCGGGCCGTGGATCGGGAACGGGCTTGGGAAGACTTGCAACGCAAATTTGAAACCGGCGAAGTGTTTGAGGCCACCGTGGCCAACGTCGTCAAAGGCGGGTTGGTGGTCGATGTCGGAGTGCGGGGATTTATTCCGGCCTCCATGGTCGAACGTCATTTTGTCGAAGACTTTTCCGACTACAAAGGCCGGACGTTGACCTTGAAAGTTGTCGAGCTGGACAAAGAGCAAAACAAAGTGATTCTGTCCCACCGGGCCGTGCTGGAAGACGAATTGAACAAAAAGAAACAAGAATTGTTCCAACGTCTGAAACCCGGTGATGTCGTGGAAGGACGCGTGCAGCGGCTGACCGACTTCGGGGCGTTTGTCGACCTGGGCGGTGTCGACGGGCTGGTGCACGTTTCAGAAATTGCCTGGCACCATGTAGAAAAGCCGTCGGACGTCTTGAAAGAAGGCGACACAGTCAAAGTGAAAATTTTGAATGTCGATCCGGAAAATGAACGGATCAGCTTGAGCATTAAAGAAACGGTACCCGGGCCTTGGGATGAAGCCAAAGAACGGTTTTCGGTGGGCCAAATCGTCGAAGGTACCGTCAAGCGGCTCGTTCCTTTTGGCGCTTTTGTGGAGCTGATGCCGGGTGTCGAAGGATTGGTGCACATCTCGCAAATTTCCCGCCGACATATCGGGACGCCCGAGGAAGAATTGCAGGAAGGGCAAAAAGTGAAGGTGAAAATTCTCGATTTGAATTTCGAGGCGCAACGCATCAGCCTCAGCATTAAGGAAGCGCAAGAAGCGCCGAAAGCGCCGAAAAGCACGCCGGCCGAACAACATACCGGTTTGAACATCACGCTGGGCGAAGTCATTGGCGATCAACTCCGTCAATTAAAACCGTAATTGGCGATTTCGTAATTGGCAATTTTAGAAATGGCGCCTTACATATCCGGACCGAAACGGTCCGGATTTCTTTTTGTACGGGCGGTGATTAAAGTTGTACGGGCGAGGATTAAAGGAGGGAAAAAAGAGGCATAATGGTGGGATAGAGAAGGGAGGGGTGCGCGTTGTGGACCATGCCGAACACGTTGATGGCGCAAGTCGTCTTTCTCATCTTGATCATGACCGGCTGGTTCCAGTCTTGGACCCAACTTTTGCGACCGCTCCCGGGATTGCCGTTATGGCGTTTTTTTTGTTTGCAGCTGGTGACCAGTTTTGTCGTTTTGCCGTTCGGAACGCGTTTCTCGTTGTACGTCGGCGGCCTGCTGTTGCCTTTGTCCCTCGTCGTCCTGTTGGCCCATCATCGAAACGGGTTCTGGTATCCGTTTTCGGCGGCGGTTTTTCTGACATCGATCTTGCTGTTTATCCGGGAATTCATCCGTTACAGTCCGGTTTTTTGGATTATGGATGAAGCGTGGGGCCTCAGTCTGATGGCGTTGGCGCTGGCCTTTGCCGTCGGCCGCCACATCGGGGAAAGCTGGCTGTTATTGACGGTTAGCTTGACAGCGGCCGAAGCCGGTTTTCTTCTGTTGCACTGGGCACAGTGGGAGCACCTCGACGTGGGCGGCCCGTGGTTTCAAGGCGTTTGGTGGCGAACGTTGTGGCTCGGAGCTGTTGCAACCGGCCTTTGGCAATGGGGCATCCCGCTGTTGAAATCCATGTTCGGTCAACGGCGGTCTTCGGTGCCGTTTTTGCGTCGGGCGATTTCCCGCAAGTGAGACCATTCCAGCGACGCGGTAAAGAAAGCGGGTGAAGACAGTGGAACCGTATCAACAAGCGGTCTTATTGGGGATTGCCGCCGGTTTTTTCGCGCGGCTGTACATGTTGCGGACCGATTATCGGCAATATCCGACGTATCCTCATGGCCGGGTGATTCATTTGGCCTTGGGGTTCATCGCTGCCTGCCTCGGTGCCGTCGCCGTCCCGTCGTTTGCGGAAAAAGATTTTACGGCCGTCACTTTTTTGACGTTGGCTGCCCAACAGTTCCGGGATGTGCGGAACATGGAGCGGGAAATGCTCAGCACCATGGATCGGAATGAGCTCGTCCCCCGCGGCTCCACTTATATCGAAGGCATTGCCATGGTTTTTGAAGGGCGCAACTATTTAGTCATCTTCACCGCGCTGGTCGTCTCGTTGTTCACGTACGTGTTCCATTGGTGGTGGGGCCTTGTCATGGGGGTGGCCGGATTGTTCCTCGATCGGCTTTGGATGTCCGGCCAGTCCGTCGGCCACATTGCCCACGTACAGGCGGCTCCCATCCAATTCAAAGGCCCGCTGTTGTACGTGGACGATATTGTGATCATGAACGTCGGTCTGACAACCAATCGACGGCTGATCGAAGAGCGGGGAATTGGCATTGTCCTCATCCCGAAAAACGAAGATGCCCGCATCACGTTGTCGCATCTGGGACAGCGGCAAGCTATCTTGCACGATGCAACGACCATTTTAGGCACTTATCGGGATTCCGGCACGCCGGCGTTGATGCCGTTGGCCAAATTGGACCTGGAAAATGGCCGGGTGGGGATATTGTTGCTCCCCCAGGAAAAAGATGTGGAAAAAGCGATCCGGCTCATTCGCCGGGTGCCGGTGCTGGAAAGCGCGGTCCGCCGTCCGTCGCAAGCGGCAGTCAACCGGTAAGGTCCAGGTTTCAGTAGGAAGGGGTTCACGATGGCCAGTTTGGAAAAGACGATTTTAGCGGTCATTACCACGGACCGTCAGCGGGTGGGAGGCGGGGTGCCGATCTTTTACGCCGATGACCCGGACGAGGTGTCCATCATCGGCGCCCATTTGGAAGCCATCTTGGATGCCATGGTTCATGAACTACAAGAAGGATTGTACATCGTCGTCAAACACGCTTGAACCGCAAGGTAAATTGCGGTAGGATGGTACTGCTGACTTGTGTTGGGAAGAGACGACCATTTGTGGAAAGGATACGACCAACATGGCAAAACCGACCGTAGCCATTGTCGGCCGTCCCAATGTGGGAAAATCCACATTGTTCAACCGCCTCGTCGGTGAACGGGTGGCGATCGTCGAAGACAAACCGGGGATCACCCGGGATCGCATTTATCGCTCGGCGGAATGGCAAGGCAAGGAATTTATGCTCATTGATACCGGCGGGATTGAACTCGACGCCCGCCACGAAATGGCGGAACAAATTCGCCAGCAAGCCGAATTGGCCGTGGATGAAGCCGATGTCATCGTGTTCTTGTTAGACGGCCAAACGGGACTGACGCCGGCCGATACCGAAGTGGCCATGATGTTACGCCGTTCGCAAAAGCCGGTGATCGTGGCGGTCAACAAAGTGGATCACGGAAAACAAAAAAACGATTGGTACGAATTTTACGCCCTCGGCCTGGGCGAGCCGTTGCCCATCTCGGCGGAGCATTCCCGGGGTTTGGGCGATTTGTTGGATCGGATTGTGTCGTTGTTGCCCGAGCATGAGGAAGACGATTATCCCGGCGATACGATTCGGATCGCGGTCATCGGCCGCCCCAATGTCGGTAAGTCGTCCCTGGTCAACGCCATTCTCGGCGAGCAGCGGGTCATTGTCAGCCCCATTGCCGGAACGACGCGGGATGCCATTGACACGCCCTTTGTGTCGGATGGACAGTCGTACGTCTTGATCGATACGGCGGGCATGCGGAAACGGGGGAAAATTTACGAGACGACGGAAAAATACAGCGTGTTGCGGGCCTTGCGCGCCATCGAACGTTCGGATGTGTGTTTGTTGGTCCTCGATGCGCAAGACGGCGTTGTCGATCAAGACAAACGCATTGCCGGTTACGCCCATGAAGCGGGACGGGCCATCATTGTCATTGTCAATAAATGGGATGCTATCGAAAAAGATACGCATACGGCGCAACGGTTCACGGAACAGATTCGCCGCGAGATTCCGTTTCTCGATTATGCGCCGGTGCTCTTTATTTCCGCCAAAACCGGCCAACGGGTGCACACGATTCTCAAACGCGTCAATGACGTAGCCGAACAACACGCTCGACGCATTCCGACGGCCTTGCTCAACGATGTGGTGGCGGATGCCATGATGCAAACCCCTCCGCCCAGCAAGCGGGGAAAAAAATTGCGGATTCATTACGTCACGCAAGCGTCGGTCAAGCCGCCCACGTTCGTTTTTTTTGTCAACGACCCGGAATTGTTCCATTTTTCGTATCAACGGTATTTTGAGAACCGTTTTCGTGCGGCGTTTCAGTTTGAAGGAACACCGCTTCGGTTCATGATTCGAGAGCGGGCGTAACGGTCATATCGCCGTGTTGGGAGGAGAAATTTGTCTTGTGGGGGGCGGTCATGCCATGTGGATGGTCACCGCGGTCATGATGGTGGCGGCGTATTTGCTCGGTTCCATCAGCTTCGGACTGCTCATGGGAAAATGGTTTTTAGGGGTGGATATCCGGCAACACGGCAGCGGCAATGCGGGAGCGACCAACTTGTCCCGCCTTATGGGAACCGGGCCCGGAATTGTCGTGTTATTGCTGGACGGGCTAAAAGGATTTGTACCGGCGTTTGTCACGTTGAAATTGACCGGCGGCGCGTATGCGGCCGCCATGTTGGTGGGCATCGCCGCCGTGATCGGGCACATTTGGCCCGTTTATTTTCGGTTTCAAGGCGGGAAAGGGGTGGCCACGACCATCGGCGTCATGCTGGCCATCTCCTTTTGGGCCACGGTGATTGCCGGACTCCTCACGCTGCTCGTCATCGCCATCACCCGTTATGTATCCGTCGGTTCCCTGTTGTTTGTTTCATTGATGCCTTGGCTGCTCTTGTTCTTTGGCCGCGGGTGGGCCGTCTTTGTCCTGTCCTTGGCTTTGACGGGCCTCGTGATTTGGAAACATCGCGAAAACATCCGCCGCCTCTTGCAAGGTGAGGAAAATCGTTTCGGAAAACGCGTTCGCTAAAAGGGAGTCGGTAATATGGGGAAAGTCGTGGTCATCGGTGCTGGCAGCTGGGGCACCGCGTTGTCCAGCGTGTTGGCGACCAATGGCCATCAAGTGTTTCTGTGGGCTCGTGACCTTGAGCGCATCGAGGAAATCAACCGGCAACAGACGAATGAGAAATACTTGCCGAACGTCCGGCTTCCGGAAGGCATTACGGCCACCGACGATTTATCGATTGCAGAAGGTGCGCATGCGGTTTTTATCGTCGTCCCGTCGCAGGCGGTGCGAGCGGTCAGTACCGACTTGGCGCCGTATTTGCGCCCCGAAACGCTCGTCGTGCATGCGGTCAAAGGGTTTGAGCTGCCGAGCCTCCAGCGCATTTCCGTCGTACTGAAGGAAGTGCTGGGAAAAGGAAGGGCCGTGGGCATCTTGTCCGGGCCGAGTCACGCCGAGGAGGTGGCTCGCCGCTTGCCGACGACGGTGGTCGTCGCCAGTGAAGATGTCGGTTTGGCGGAGCAGGCCCAGGACTTGCTCATGAATGGATATTTTCGCGTCTACGTCAATTCGGATCCGCTGGGCGTTGAGATCAGCGGCGCGCTGAAAAACGTCATTGCCATTGCGGCTGGAATGTCCGACGGTCTGGCCTTTGGCGACAATGCCAAGGCTGCCCTCATTACCCGCGGACTGGCGGAAATCACCCGCTTGGGGGTGGCCATGGGCGCATCTCCCTCGACGTTTGCGGGATTGGCCGGGGTCGGCGACTTGGTCGTCACGTGCACCAGCCGCCACAGCCGCAATTGGCGCACCGGTTACTTGTTGGCGCAAGGACTCTCACTGCAAGAAGTGCAGAACCAGTTGCAGATGGTGGCGGAAGGCGTCAAGGCGACCGTCGCCGCCCGGCAGTTGGCGGAAAAATACGGCGTCGAGATGCCGATTACCGAGCAATTGTACGAGGTGCTGTTTGCGTCCCGTTCGCCGAAAGAGGCGGTGGAATCGTTGATGAACCGCCTGCGGAAGCATGAAAACGAGCTGTTGAATGGGGCTACACCTTTTTGTCAAAACGACATACATTGATCAGAAAAGAAACCCACAAACGGGGATACAGTCAAAACGTTTTCACAATGAGGGAAACGCATCCCTCATTTTTCTTTGTTTTTTGGCCGCTGCAATTGGTATAATGGACCGAGACATGATATGTGATGGGGGCTTGGTCATGACGTCCATGTTTTTTGCCCTGTTGTCCATCGCGCTCATGTTTGTGGCCAACTATCTCATCTTGACGGCGCGCCGCCGCGAAAAAGGATGGGTGCGCACGTTGCTCTCCATATGTGCCTTTTTGCTCCTGCCGCCCATCTTTTTCTTTGCACTCATCGCCTTGTTATAGTCCAGCTGCATGAGGAGACGGAGGTTGGGATGAAAAAAACAGTCTGGCTCGGACTGTGCATCATTGGGCTTTTTGTGTTGTCCGGTTGTTTGTATCCGCGAGAAATGCGGGTGGAAAATCAGATGCCGGTGGCCGAACGCGTCGAGTGGGTGCAAGAAGCGGTGGAAGCTTATCACGAGGATACCGGCGTGTTTCCCATCCAGACGAAAGACGCTCAAACCCCCCTGTACGAAAAATATCCGTTGGACTTTCAAAAGCTCGTCCCCAAGTATTTGCCGTACATCCCGGGGGATGCGTTTGAGGCGGGGGGCAAATACCAATACGTCCTCGTCGATCCGGAAACCGAACCGAAAGTTCGCCTGTTGGACATTGAGACGGCGCAAATCGTGGCTGACATTCAACAGGCCGCCAATTTGTACTGGCTCAAGCATCATCGGCTGCCGGCCACCGAAGTGCGTTACTTTCCACAGTTTTTCAATGTCGACTTCAAATTGTTGGGGATGAAAGAAATTTTGATTCAAAGCCCGTTTACCGGGCAACATTTGCCGCTCATCATGGACCAGGTCGGTTATGTCGGCGTCGATTACGCCCTCGACATCGCCTTGTTTTTGCAACGGGCTTCGCCGGAAGCGTGGCAAGAACGGGATTTGAGGGAATTGCTGGTGGAGCAGTCACTGTTTGTGCCCGTCAAATCGTTTCCGTACCGGCTAGTGGACGACGAACCGGTGCCGCAGTTGGAAAACCGCACGTCGAGTGCCGAACAGAAGGGGTCACAGGCGCAGTCGAACCAATAGTCTTAATAGGGGTCAGGATGGGTCCTTGTCACAGGTTGGCAAGGGCCTTTTTGTTTTTTTAGACATAGTTCAAAAACAATGTCATATATTTATACCGTCCAACTGTACGAAATGAACCGACACTTTTTTCATTCCGCAAGGAGGGAATCCCGTGGAAAAACTGGCCCTGTTTAAAGATATTGCCGAACGGACCAACGGCGACGTCTACCTCGGCGTGGTTGGTGCGGTGCGCACCGGTAAATCGACGTTTATCAAACGGTTTATGGAACAATTGGTCATTCCCAATATTGAAAATGAGGCGGAACGGAACCGGGCCATCGACGAGTTGCCGCAAAGCGCTGCTGGACGGACGATTATGACCACGGAGCCAAAATTTGTGCCGAACCAGGCCGTGGAAATTTTCCTCGACGACAATTTGTCGGTCAACGTTCGCTTGGTCGACTGTGTCGGCTACGCCGTCAAGGGGGCCAAAGGATACGAAGACGAAAACGGTCCGCGGATGATCCAGACGCCGTGGTTTGAAGAGTCGATTCCGTTTCAAGAAGCGGCGGAAATCGGCACCCGCAAAGTCATTCAAGAACATTCGACGTTGGGCATCGTCATGACGACCGACGGCTCCATTACCGAAATTCCGCGGGAAGATTACGTCGAAGCAGAAGAAAAAATCGTCGCAGAACTGAAAGAAGTAGGAAAACCGTTTATCGTCATCCTCAATTCGGCCCATCCTCACAAGCCCGAGACGCAGGCGTTAAGAGATGAGTTGGTGGCGAAATACGATGTGCCGGTGCTGGCGTTGAGCGTCGCCACCTTGTCGGAACAAGACATCCTCGATGTGTTCCGGGAAGTGCTGTATGAATTCCCGGTCAACGAAGTGAACGTCAATTTGCCCAGTTGGGTCATGGTGTTGCAGGAAGATCACTGGTTGCGGACCAATTATGAATCGGCCATCCGAGAAACCATCGAAGACATCCAGCGGCTGCGGGACGTGGACCGGGTGGTCCAGAAGTTTTACGACTATCCTTTCATCGCCAAAGCGGTGCTGTCGGATATCAACATGGGTCAAGGAGTTGCCGACATTGATCTATATGCGCCCGACGAGCTGTACGATCAAGTGTTGACGGAGATCGTCGGCGTCGAAATTCAAGGAAAAGATCATTTGTTGCAATTGATGCAAGAGTTTGCGGTAGCCAAACGGGAATATGACCGCATCAAAGACGGATTGGCCATGGTACGCACCACCGGATATGGCATTGTCCCACCGACGTTGGAAGACATGCGTTTGGAAGAACCGAAACTCATCCGGCACGGCTCCCGTTTCGGCGTGCAACTGAAGGCCACAGCTGCGGCCATTCACATGATCCGCGTCGATGTGGAATCGGAGTTTTCGCCCATCATCGGGACGGAAAAGCAGAGCGAGGAACTGCTCCGTTTTCTGATGCAAGATATCGAAGAAAACCCGGGAAAAGTATGGGAGACCGACATGTTCGGACGTTCCCTCCACTCCATTGTTCAAGAGGGGATTCAAGCGAAGTTGACCATGATGCCGGAGTATGCCCGGTACAAATTTCAAGAAACGTTGCAAAAAATTGTCAACGAAGGTTCCGGCGGCATGATCGCCATCATCCTGTAACGGCCAAAACGCAGCGAGGAGCACTCTTTTTGAGTGCTTTTTTTGCGTTTTGTCTTGAAATCAGCCATATCGTGTATTAAGATAGGATCGACTTTTCCAATGAAAGGTATGCTTTGTAAAAAATGCGGCAAGACCAATAATAAAGCCTGGTTCATCCGAGCAAGGAGGTGAAAAAGGTGAACAAGACCGAGTTGATCGCCCAAGTGGCCGAAATGACCAGCCTTTCGAAGAAAGATGCAGCAAAAGCGGTCGATGCCGTGTTTGACGCCATTACCGCAGCGCTGAAAAGAGGAGAAAAAGTGCAATTGATCGGTTTTGGAAACTTTGAGGTTCGGGAACGGTCGGCCCGCAAGGGACGCAACCCGCAAACCGGAGAAGAGATCAACATTGCGGCCAGCCGTGTACCGGCTTTCAAACCAGGAAAGGCGCTGAAGGAAGAAGTGAAATAACCATAAAGGAATACATAACGACGGGGCTGATGTCAAGCCCCTTTCTTTTTTCT
>PKQY01000054.1 GCA_017577895.1 Bacillota bacterium | reverse complement strand
TTTCTTTTTCCATCTCTTCCCTACCGCGCTTCGCTTGGTGTCCCCCTCATTAAGAGAGCGGGTTCCCCCTCTCTTAATGAGGGGGCTGATTTTTAGTGCCCTCACCCACAAACATTTTACTCATACATTGATCTTAGCCACTTTTTCTAGATTGTGCCAGTTTCCGAATTTGCTCCGCCACCTGAGCTTCAACTACCTTCGAACCGAGGGGGCCGTGAAACGCTTCTCCATCCCGGACGCCATGGAAATCGGATCCGGCGGTGATGAGCAACCCGTGTTCTTCTGCCAACTGACGATAATGCGCTTCATCCTCGAGCGAATGATCCGGATGATACACTTCAAGGCCGTCCAATCCTTCTGCAACCATCTGCTTCACCAAATCGTCCTTCTTGTACAGGCCTGGATGTGCCAACACGCAAACACCGCGTGCTGCATGGATCAATTTCAATGCTTCCAAAGGACTGATCCGAGGCGGGACGACGTATGCTTTCTTGCCGCTGCCCAAGTATTCCTCAAAAGCCTCTCGAACCGACGAAACGACCCCTTTTTCGACCAAGACGGCCGCGATGTGGGGGCGCCCCACATTGCCGCCGTATTGTCTTTTTGCATACACTTCGTCCAAATGAATGTCGATGCCCAATTGCTGTAAACGCTCCACGATCATCCGGTTCCGCACATCCCGGACATTGCGAAGTTCCTCCAACCGCCGGAGAAAAACCGGATCCTCGATGTCTACGGCATACCCGAGGACATGCACCTCCACGCCCTCATACAAGGTGCTGATCTCGACCCCGGGCAACACATCAACCCCCAACTGTCGGCCCACGGCCACCGCCTCGGACACGCCCGCCACCGTATCGTGGTCGGTCACCGCCACCGCCTCAAGCCCCTTATCCCGTGCCATTTGGACCAATTCTGTCGGCGTGTGCAACCCGTCCGACGCCCTCGTATGCGTATGCAAATCCGCTTTACCCACTTCCCTCCGCCTCCATCCTTCATCGGTACTGATTCTACCTTTTCGCAAACGGTTCCCGTTGTCAAGAACCGAATATTGATCCTTTTTCCGCACCAATAGGCAATTATCCGATATAATGGATCAGGAACCAAAGGGGGATTCGTATGACGAAAAAAATTCGCTTGGCTTTATTGTACGGCGGAAAATCCGGTGAACATGAAGTGTCCATCCAGACCGCCTTTTCCGTATTGAGAGCACTGGACATGACCCGTTACGAACCGATTCCCGTCTACATCACGATCCGCGGCGACTGGTTGCAAGGAGAACCGCTGTCGGAACCGCCGGCTTCCATCGAGCAATTGCGCCTCGGCCCATCCACGGCGACGACGACCAACGCCGACAAAACGGACCGGCCGAACATCCTGACTGCAGCCGTCAACAACACCCCATCGTGGTTGGACACCGATGTCGTCTTTCCGCTTTTACACGGACCGAACGGCGAAGACGGGACCGTTCAAGGCATGTTGGAACTGGCTGGCATTCCGTATGTCGGCTCCGGTGTGACGGCATCGGCCGTGGGAATGGATAAAGCCATGATGAAATCCGTCTTTGCTGCCCATGGACTGCCGCAAGTGGCCTATCGCGTCTATACCCGCCGGCAGTGGGAACAAACACCGGAACAGATTGCGGCGGACATCATGAGCCAACTGGGACTGCCGTGCTTTGTCAAACCGGCCAACTTAGGAAGCAGCGTGGGCATTTCCAAGGCGAAAACGAAAGAACAGCTTCACGCGGCCATGGATCTGGCGGCCCGATTTGACCGGAAAATCATCGTCGAGGCTTTCGTCGACGCCCGGGAGATCGAAGTCGCCGTCCTCGGCAACGACGAACCCATCGCATCCGTACCGGGCGAAATTCTCCCTTCCAAAGAATTTTATGACTACGAAGCCAAATACTTGGATGGCAAATCGAGGCTCATCATTCCGGCCGAACTGCCAGAAGCGACGGCCAAACAAATCCGCCAAATGGCGATTCAAGCCTTTAAGGCCATCGACGCATCGGGCCTGTCGCGCGTCGACTTCTTCCTTACCCGCGACAGTGGCGACATCTTCATTAACGAAATCAACACCATGCCCGGTTTTACCCAATATAGCATGTATCCTCTGTTATGGCAGCACAGCGGCATCTCTTATTCGGATCTCATCGACCGCTTGATTCAACTGGCCCTGGAACGTCACGAAGAAAAACAACGGTCCCACATTTTCCCGGATGAGTGGAATACAAAAGCCTCCTCCACAAAACAGTGACACCGCTTTTCAGCAAACAAAAACCTCCATTCCGCGAACCGGGTGACGATCCGCGGAATGGAGGTTGTTATGTCTGTTTACGATTTACGTTTAATCCACTTTCAAAATCGCCCCGGTGCTGGCCGAGGTGACCATTTTCGCATACCGTTTCAAGTATCCGTGTTGAATCTTCGGTTCCGGTTCCTTCCATTCGGCCAGCCGCGCTTGCAGCTCTTCGTCGGACAACTCCACACGCAAAATGCCGTTGGGAATGTCGATGGTAATCATGTCTCCGTCTCGCAACACGGCAATGGGACCGCCTTCCGCCGCTTCCGGCGAGATGTGACCGATACAAATGCCCCGCGTTCCGCCGGAGAAACGTCCGTCGGTAATCAAAGCCACGTCTTTGCCCAGGCCCATGCCTTGAATGGCCGACGTCGGCGCCAGCATTTCCGGCATCCCCGGTCCGCCTTTCGGGCCTTCGTAACGGATGACCACCACATCGCCGGCTTTCACTTTTCCTAAGGCGATGCCGGCCAACGCCGCATCCTGCGAATCGAAAACGACAGCCGGACCGGTAAACTTTTTCACCGACTCATCCACGGCCGCCGACTTGATGATGGCACCATCGGGCGCCAAGTTACCGTACAAGATTGTCAAACCGCCGGTTTCACTGTACGGGTTGTCCAACGGCCGAATGACATCATAATCTTTGATCTCGGCGTCTCGGATGTTTTCGCCCAACGTTTTCCCGGTCACCGTGATGCAATCCAAGTTGAGCAAGCCTTCAATCTTGCTCAATTCTTTTAAAATCGCCGACACACCGCCGGCCCGGTGCACATCCTCAATGTGGTAATGGGACGCCGGCGACACTTTGCAAATGTGCGGCACCTTTTTGGACAATTCGTTGATGCGGGACAACGGATAATCGATTCCCGCTTCGTGGGCAATGGCCATGGCATGCAACACTGTATTGGTGGAACCGCCCATGGCCATGTCCAAAATCAGCGCGTTGTCCATGGCCTCCACTGTCACAATGTCCCGCGGTTTGATATCTTTTTCCAGCAGCTCCATAATTTTGCGGGCCGCTTGCCGCGCCAGTTCTTCCCTTTCCGGCGTGCGGGCCAGGATGGTGCCGTTCCCCGGCAAAGCCAACCCCAGTGCTTCCGCCAAGCAGTTCATGGAGTTGGCAGTAAACATCCCCGAACACGAACCACACGTCGGACATGCCATATCTTCAATGTGTTTCAGCCGCGCCTCGTCGATCTTACCGGCCTGATACGCCCCGACGCCTTCAAACACAGAAATGAGGTCCACCGTCTGACCGTCATCGGTTCGCCCGGCCGCCATCGGCCCGCCGCTGATGAAAATCGTCGGAATGTTGACCCGCAACGCCCCCATCATCATCCCCGGGGTGATCTTGTCGCAGTTGGGAATGCAGATGAGCGCGTCAAACCAGTGGGCCATGACCATGGTCTCCAGCGCATCGGCGATGATTTCCCGGCTGGGCAGCGAATACCGCATGCCGATATGGCCCATGGCGATGCCGTCGTCCACCCCGATGGTGTTGAATTCAAATGGCACGCCGCCGGCTTCCCGCACCGCTTGTTTGACGATTTCCGCAAACTCTTTCAGGTGCACATGTCCCGGCACGATATCGACGTACGAGTTACAAATGCCGATAAACGGCTTGTCCATGTCGGCGTCGGTCACGCCGGTCGCTTTCAACAACGCCCGGTGAGGCGCCCGTTCAATCCCCTTTTTAATCTGGTCGCTCCGCAAATTTCCTGCCTCCTTCTCCCACTTCAAAATCTACATTTCATCATACTATTTTTCCAACAAATTCACCACTTGCAAGACATGGTCCACGATGTAATCGGCTCCCAGCTCTTCAAACGATGACCGCGCCGCCGCGCCCGACAGACCGGTCAGCGTGGCACAAAACCGGCATCCCATGGTTCGGGCAGCCATCAAATCGGCCACCGAATCGCCCACGATCAACACCTGTTCGCCGTTTTCCAACGGCAACGGCGTGGCAAACACGTCTTCGTCCGGGGTGTTTTTCCCCAACAATCCTTTCAAATATGTGTACGGCTGCGGTTTGGCCAACGGCGCCCGTTCCGGAAACCGCCGTTCCGTCTCCAAGACGTCACTGGCCGTGACGATGCGGTCCGGTGAAAAATATTCCAAAATGCCCAAAGCCGCCAGCGGTTCCATCGTCTCCACCGTCGGACGGCCGGTGCCAATCCCTAATTCGATGCCCATCTCCCGCAGACGGGCGAAAAGTGCTCGCATCTCTTCCGGCGGGACGATGGGGATCTCATCGTGCAAAAAGCCCCGTTTCCCCGGTTGCCGCGGCGCCTGCCCCGTCGACTCCCGGTATTTTTCTTCCCCCAAATACCATTCCTGAAACACTTCCTGACACAAATCCCACAAGGGAGAATGCCGGGAAAACACTTGGCAGGCGATGCCCAACCGTTCTTGGGCAATGCGGTTTAAATCAAGCAAGAGCGCCTGCTTTTCAGCCGTACCTTTGGCAAAGTCGGAGACAAAATCGGCCCACCGGGGCTCAAAGTCCACATCCCACGCCCGGGCGGTGGCCAGCGTCTCCTCCGTCAACGGCTGCGACAACAACGCGGCCACTTGGTCCCGGTAACGGGGCAATGCTGCCTCGAAAAACCGGATCAACTGGTAACTGAACGTCAAATACACCATGTCCCAGTTGGCGTTGATGCCGCGTTTTTTAATGAAGTTCAACACCTTGTCGTCGTCAAAGACGGCTTGCCGCATCCGACGGATGACGAATTCGTCCGGATTCGGCTGAAAAACCGGTTCCCCCTCTTGCCCCAAGTACAACCGACTGCTCACCAGTTCCCATACGGTCAAGGCTGAGGCATCAAAATATCGCTCTTCGCTCAAAAGAACCCCGTCCACGTCGAACAAAATGGTGCGAAACAACCCTTTTCCCCCTTTGCCGCCGCAACATGTCGATACTTATCACTCTAACATACGAATTGAACATATCAAACCGTAGAAAAAAAAACAATCGTTGGCGGCTAAACCATCAAAGCCGTTTTAAAACGTTTTTTTTAATAAAAAAGGAACCTGCCAAGGCGCAGGTTCCTGGACCGTTTGCCGCTTTATTGCCCTTTCGCTTTCAAGTACCGTTGATTCACCGCATCCCAGTTGACGACGTTCCACCACGCTTTGATGTAATCCGGACGACGGTTTTGATATTTCAAATAGTACGCGTGTTCCCACACGTCAATGCCGAGAATCGGGATTTTTCCTTCCATCAGCGGGTTGTCTTGGTTCGGCGTGCTCATGATGGCCAGTTTTCCGCCATCGAGGACAAGCCAAGCCCATCCGCTTCCGAAACGGCCCACTGCCGCTTTCGTAAATTCTTCCTGGAACTTTTCGAAGCTGCCAAACGTTTCATTGATGGCATCGGCCAATGCACCGGTGGGTTTTCCGCCGCCGTTGGGACCCATGATTTCCCAAAAGAGCGTGTGGTTGGCATGCCCGCCGCCGTTATTGCGCACCGCCGTGCGAATGGATTCGGGCACACTGTTCAAATCGCTGATCAATTCCTCAACGGTCTTTTGTTGCAACGCTTCGTGTCCTTCCAGGGCGGCATTCAAGTTGTTCACATACGTGGCATGGTGGCGGCTATGATGAATTTCCATCGTCTGGGCATCGATGTGCGGTTCCAAAGCGTCATAGGCATACGGGAGTGCGGGAAGTTCGTGTTTCGCCATGGTTGACACCTCCTCAAAATTTGACAAATGCTTGCAAACAACACTTAAACCGGATCGATTCCCATTATGAACCAAAAACGAAATTAAATCAACACGATTGTTTCATAACCCCGTCACACCGCGCTGTTCAGCATGTTCATGATGCGGGCCACATACTGTTGCGTCTCGCGAAAGGGAGGAATGCCGCCGTACCGATCCACATTCCCCATTCCGGCATTGTAGGCCGCCAGGGCCAGGCGGACATCGCCGTTGTAACGATCGAGCAATTGTTTCAAATATCGGGTCCCGCCATCAATATTTTGCTGCGGATCAAATGGATCATGTACCCCAAGGGCGGCAGCGGTCTTGGGCATCAGTTGCATCAGTCCCATGGCCCCTGCCCGTGACACGGCCTTGGGGTTAAATCCCGATTCTTGCCGAATGACGGCCTCAATCAGCTTGGCCGGGACGCCGTAACGCTGGGATGCCGCCGCAATCATGTCGGCAATGTCCGCAGGCACCGAACCGTGATTGGATGAGCCCGTACGGGAATTGGCATTGGCGGAGGAAGCGGTGTTAGCCAGTAACGTTCGCGTCCACAGCCAATCGGCGGCAGACCATTCTTGGCCCGTAAAATGAAACGAGGAGGTGTCTTCTTGAAAAACCGAACCGAAATCCCATGCTGAACTGTCGGCCAACGCCGCTGCCAATCGTTCCATGAGCAGCTGGTTAAACCGCGCCAACTGAACCATCGCTGTCGGCGTCAGAGCACTGGTCTGGGTGATGCCGAGCGGAGAAAACCATTGGTCCAGACCGTAAACCCCTTGCATCCTCGTTCCTCCGTCCCCAAATGTCTTCTGTGTCCATCTTACCCAACTTTTGAGCGAGATGGCAACTGTTGGTTACGAGGACGATTGATAATGGTCGCGGAATTGTTCCCGCAATCCCCGCTTTAAAAATTTGCCGACACTCGTTTTCGGAATCTCCGGCAAAAAGACGAGATCGTCGGGAATCCACCATTTGGCAAACTGGGGACGGATAAAATCCAGCAGCTCATCTTTGCCCACTTTTCCTTCATAGCCGGGCTTCAACACGACGCAAGCCAAAGGCCGCTCATGCCATTTCGGATGGGGAACCGCGATGACCGCCGCTTCCAAAACTGCCGGATGGGCCATCAATGCGTTTTCCAAATCCACCGAAGAAATCCATTCGCCGCCGCTCTTGACCAAGTCTTTTGTCCGGTCCACCAGGCGGATAAACCCTTCTTCGTCGATGGTCGCCACGTCCCCGGTGCGTAGCCAGCCGTCGACAAACGTCTCTTTCGTCCGTTCATCGCGATAATACGCATCGGCGATCCAGTTACCCCGCAAATACAGCTCGCCCATCTCTTGGCCGTTCCAGGCGACGTCGCCGTTTTCTCCCACCACCCGCAACTCCAGGCCGGGCACAAGCAACCCTTGTGTCGCACGGATATTGAGCCGCTCCTCCAACGGGAGCGATTCCTGATAACTTTTCAGCCGAGCCACCGCCAGAGGCGACGTTTCGGTCATACCGTAGGCATGCAACATGACAATGCCGTACTTTTCCTCAAACGTGCGGATGAGGGACTTCGGTGCCGCCGAACCGCCACACAACACCGTCTTTAAGTGGGAGACGTCATAATCCCCTTTCTCCAACTCTTGCAAAACCCCGATCCAGATGGTCGGCAGGCCGGCCGAAATGGTCATTTTCTCATCTTGGATGAGTTGGACGAAGTCTTTGGGCGTCGGCGCCACACCCGGATATACTTGTTTCGAGCCGAACATGGTGGCCGCAAAGGGCATGCCCCACGCATTGGCATGGAACATGGGCACAATGGGCATGATCGTGTCCCGTTCCGACAAACCGATGGTGTCCGCAAGCCCAATGACCAAACTGTGCAAATAAATGCCGCGGTGGGTATATACGACCCCTTTCGGCATGCCCGTCGTGGCCGACGTGTAGCACATGCCCATCGGGTCGTTTTCGTCGATGTCGTCGGGAAAACGAGGCGTCGCATCGGCTTCCGCCAACAATTGTTCATAGTGGTAAGCCGGCTGCAAGCGCGTCGCCGGCAGCTCCGGCTTGTCGGTCATGATGATGTATCCTTTGACCGTCTTGAACTGTTCCTGTAACGGCTCAATGATGGGAATCAGCGCTTCATCCAACAAGAGCAATTGATCTTCGGCATGATTGAGAATGTAGACGATATGTTCGGGTGACAGCCGAATGTTTACCGTATGCAGTACGGCGCCCATGCATGGAATGGCGAAATACGCTTCCAAGTGTCGATGATGGTTCCAGGCGAAAGTGGCCACGCGATCCCCTTTTTGAATGCCCAATCGCGCCAGGGCATTGCCTAAGCGGACGACCCGTTCATAAAAATCCCGGTACGTGTAACGAAACAAACCGTTTTCTGTGCGCGTGACTATTTCTTTTTTCGGGAAAAAGCGGTACGCCCGTTCCACAATGCTGCGCATCGTCAAAGGAATGTTCATCATCGCCTTCGCCGAAACGGCTCCCTCCTTCAATCGTTGTGTCAACCGACCGTCAGCCGATTTCGTCCTGCAAGACGGCATTTTTATACATTTGCCGCAATTGATATTTCAGCACTTTGCCCGCCGCATTGCGGGGCAGTTGTTCGGCGATGAAAATTTTGCGCGGAATTTTATACCCAGCCAGCGATTGCCGGCAAAAGGCCTCCAGTTCGTTCAACTGAATGCCATGCCCCGGTTTTGGCACGATGACCGCCGCCACCATTTCACCCCAGACGGGATGCGGCAAGCCGATGACCGCTGCTTCAAAGACACTGGGATGAGCATACAGCACCTGCTCCACTTCCGTGGAATAGACGTTTTCGCCGCCAGTAATGATCATGTCTTTTTTGCGATCCACCAAGGTCAAGTAGCCTTCCTCATCCAACACCGCCAAATCGCCGGTGTACAGCCAACCGTCACGAATCGTTTCAGCGGTCGCTTCCGGATTTTTGTAATACCCTTTCATCACCGTTTCACCGCGGATGATCATCTCGCCGACGACACCGGGCGGCACATCGTTCCCTTGTTCGTCCACCACCCGCACTTCGGTATTCGGAACCGGAATTCCGCCGGCCCCCAATTTCTCCAGATGCCGTTCCGGCGGCAAGTACACGCCGCCCGGCCCCGCTTCCGTCAGGCCGCACAAATTGTAAAATTGATCCGTCCGAAAGAGGGCCATGCTTTGCTTCACCAACTCGGGGGCCATCGGCGCTGCACCATAGGCGCAACGCTGCACGGATCTCAAATCATACGTTCCGGCCGGCACTTGCAACAAATAGGAATACATGGTAGGCACCCCGAAAAAGAGGGTGATTTTTTCTTCCTGGATCGTCTTCATCACGTCGACGGGATGAAACTGCCGCATCACGACATGGGTAGCGCCGACGAACGTGCCCGACACGAGAAAGAGGTTCAACTGGGCACTGTGGAACAGCGGAGCCACGTGCAACAGCCGATCCCGGGGATTAACCCCTAAACCGGCGATGACATTGATCCCCACATATAAAATCCGGTGGTGATCAAACAGGGCTCCTTTCGGGCGCCCGGTCGTGCCGGAAGTGTACAGAATTTCGCAATCGTCCGACTCATCCACCGGCACATCGGGCTCTTCGGTCGATTCATCCAGCAAGCTTTCCCACGGTTCAGCCCCTTCCACGGTCGGTTGTCCGGCGACGACCACCTTCCGAATCGCCGGTACGGATCGGGCTGCCTCCATGACGCCGGGAGCCAAATCGGCATCTACGATGACCATGCAACTGTCGGAATGGTCCAGAATGTACTGGATTTCAGGAGGCGTTAACCGGAAATTGATGGGGACGACCACGCCTCCGACTTTCAGGATGGCGTAATAACTGATGACAAAATAATCCGAATTCGTCATGACCAGCGAAATTTTGTCCCCTTTCCGGATGCCGCACTTCAATAAACCGTGGGCCATCCGGTTGACCATTTCGTTGAGTTGGCGATACGTGTACCGCCGCCCTTCGCATACTAAAGCCTCATGATGGGGGATGCGGGACGCATTGATGGCCAAAGTTTTGCCGAGATGCACCGGGGCAACACCTCCCTATTATTGGAAATGGCAGCGTTTCCAATGCCATTTTATCACAGATACTGATGATTTTGCGAACTTTTTTACTATACATTTTTTATGAATTGAACGTATTTATCATGCAAAAACATCCTTGTTCCACTGAGAACAAGGATGCCAGCCTGTAGACAAAGCTCCTTACGGAGAAGGTCTACAGGCTTTTTTTGTCGAAATCACATCAAGAAAACGCTTCTTGAGGTGTAGGTGAATGTTACGCAAAAATCATCTTGAAGGACGGTATCAATTATCCGTTTTCTCGCTCGACCAATTGGTTCCACAAGACCATTTGCTCCGCAAAATTGACCAGGC
>PKQY01000053.1 GCA_017577895.1 Bacillota bacterium | reverse complement strand
GGTAAGGGGAGAGGAAAAAGGGATGGGTATATTGGGACAAAACCTGATCCCTCAACCCTTTCCACCCTATACCCTGTCCCCCTATCAACAGAAAAGCCAAGCATGAATCAGGGCAAAACCCTAACCACGCTCGGCTTCTTGGACACTTTTTATTATCTCTGGACAGTTTTTATTTTCCCTAGACGGGATTTATTAGCTGTCTACAACCACACTCGGCTTTTTTATTCCTTACTCCACCGTCACGCTCTTGGCCAAATTCCGGGGTTTATCCACGTCGTTGCCCCGGTTGACGGCGGCGTAATAGGCCAGCAACTGCATCGGAACGGCCGCCACCACCGGCATCAAATACGGATGCACGTCCGGCACCCAGAAAATGTGCTGGGCGTTCAACACGCGGTCCTGCAAGCTGCGGCTGGCAATGTAGAACACTTCCGCCCCGCGGGCCCGGACTTCTTCAATGTTGCTAATCATCTTTTCGGTCAAATCCGGTTGCGTCAACAGCGCGACGACCGGCGTGCCTTCTTCGATCAGGGCCAACGTGCCGTGTTTCAACTCGCCGGCAGCGTACGCTTCCGCGTGAATATAGGATATTTCCTTCAACTTCAACTGTCCCTCGAGGGCGGAAAAATAATCCAATCCCCGGCCGATGAAGAAAGCGTCTTTCCATTGACGGGTCAAGACACCCGCGCGTCGGATGTCATCCTCCACTTGCAACGCCTCTTCCACCGCTTGCGGCAAGGCTTTGACCGCCTCCAGCAAACGGCGGCGCTCCGCTTCATCCGTATGGCCGGTAATTTCCGCCAGGCGGATGGCCAACAACGTCAAGGCCACCAGCTGGGTCGTGTATGCCTTGGTGGAAGCCACGGCGATTTCCGGACCGGCCCACGTGTAAATGACATCGTCGGCTTCCCGGGCGACAGAACTGCCCACCACGTTGGTCACCGCCAAAACCCGGGCGCCCCGCCGCTTCGCCTCCCGCATGGCCGACAACGTATCCGCCGTTTCCCCCGATTGACTGATGACCACCAAAAGCGTCCGTTCATCCACCAACGGATCCCGATACCGGTATTCGGAAGCCACCTCATTCCATACGGGAATGCCTGCCAAACGCTCAATCAACCGGCCGCCGACCAACCCCGCATGGTACGCCGTCCCGCAAGCCACCAAATGCACCGCCCGCAGTTGCCGCACCCATTCGGGATCCAGATCCACTTCGTCCAGCACCACGCCGCTTCCGTCCGGGCGAATCCGGCCGGTCAGGGTGTCGCGGATGGCTTGCGGCTGTTCGTGGATTTCCTTCAGCATGAAATGTTCGTAGCCACCCCGTTCCGCTTGCCCCGGATCCCACGTGACGACCAACGGCTCCCGGTGGATGGCATCCCCTTCCACCGTCATCAGCTGCACCCCGTCCCGGGTCAAAACGGCCATCTCATGTTCTTCCAACGGAATGACCCGGGTCGTGTACGGCAACAATGCCGGAATGTCGGAAGCGAGGAAATTCTCTTCCGCTCCCAGTCCGACAATCAACGGCGACGCTTGTTTGACGGCCACGATTTTATCCGGCTCATGCCGGGTCATGACCACCAGGGCATAAGCCCCCTGAAGCCGCGCAACTGCCCGGCGGACCGTGTTGACCAAGTCGCCGTCATACATGTCTTCGATCAAGTGGGCAATGACCTCGGTGTCCGTCTCCGATGCAAAACGGTGTCCGCGGGCCGTCAGTTCATTCCGCAACTGGGCGTAGTTTTCGATAATCCCGTTGTGCACCACGACGAAATTGCCCGTGCAATCGGCATGGGGATGGGCGTTTTCGTCCGACGGCTGGCCATGGGTCGCCCAACGGGTATGGCCAATGCCGACGGTTCCTTTTGGCTGCTGTTGGTTCAGCAATTGTTCCAAATTTTCGATGCGGCCTACCCGTTTTCGCACATCGACGGCCCCGTCTTCACCGACGGCAATCCCCGCCGAATCGTATCCCCGATACTCCAACATCCGCAACCCGCGAATCAAAATGGGCGCGGCCTGTTGTTTGCCGACGTAACCGACAATTCCACACATGCGCGTGTTCCTCCTCCCTGATGGTGCCAGGGCAGAAAACGCATGAGCGAGACATGAGGCTTGGCTCGCCAAACGTTGCGTCCTGCGGAAACGCGCACGTCAAGTCACCGGATCCGTATTGTCCCCGGGATCGCTCCCGGGATTTGCCGGATCGTTCTCGGTCGTGACCAACCGTGGGGAGATCCGCCGAACCCTCGATAATCCCCATCCTCGTCAACTCGTTTCCCGCACGAAACGAGTCCAGGCGCTAGCAGATTTTGCTTTACACGTTACAAAAATTGACGCCGTATCCCGCATCGAGCTCGAGTTCGCCGCCATGTCCCCGTTGACTCTACCCTGACTTTTTCACACAATTTATGCGTTGATTCATGCTTGTGCCGTTTGGTATTGTCGGTGTTTGTAAACCGCATCTCCCCTTTCTTTCAATACTTCCATAAATATATGCATGCGAAGAAAAACTGTCAATTCCAACCGTGCCGACAACCGATGACAAATTCCGCACAAAAAGGACAAGCGTTTAAAAAAGACAGGCTTTCCGCAGCGGGAAAGCCTAGACGTCATTTCCGAGTCGGCGTTGGTCTCAGTAACACCTTCCGGCGCCGGCGCATAGTATGCGACATCAACCTTGGGCCATTGCCCGGGTCGGGCCAACGGGACCCGGCCCAATGGGTCGGCCCCATGGACTAAAAGGAGGTCGCTGCAATTGTGCGGGATCGTCGGTTGGATCGATTTTGAACAGGACATCTCCCGGCAACGTCCGATTTTGGAAGCCATGACCGACACCTTGGCGTGCCGCGGGCCCGACGACTGCGGGTATTGGATTGAACAGAACGTCGGCATCGGCCACCGCCGGCTCATCGTCATCGACCCGGAAGGCGGCCGCCAACCGATGGTGCGCCATCGCGGAGAACATGCCTATGTCCTGACGTATAACGGGGAATTGTACAATACGGAAGAATTGCGGCAAGAATTGAAAGGATTTGGGCATCGGTTTCGGGGATACTCGGACACGGAAGTGCTCTTGGTGGCCTATATGCAATGGGGCGCCCGCTGTCTCGAACGGCTCAACGGCATTTTTGCCTTTGCCATCTGGGACGGGGCAAAGCAGCAGTTGTTTTTGGCCCGGGATCGGCTCGGAATCAAACCCCTGTTTTACGCCCAGCGGGGCAGTTCCTTCCTGTTCGCCTCGGAATTGAAAGCCTTGCTGGCCCACCCGGCGGTCAAACCGGAAGTCGACGCGGAAGGCTTGGCGGAAATTTTCGCCATCGGGCCGGCCCGCACCCCGGGCCACGGCGTATTCAAAGACGTCCACGAACTGCTGCCCGGCTATTTCCTCGTCGTAGACCGCAATGGCTGTCGCCAGCACCGCTATTGGCAACTGATCAGCCAGCCCCATGAAGATGCTTGGGAGGTGACGGTGGAGAAAGTCCGGTATTTGTTGGCCGACGCCGCGGAACGTCAACTGGTGTCCGACGTGCCCATCTCGACGTTGCTTTCCGGCGGCCTGGATTCCAGTGCCATCACCGCGTTTGCCGCCAAAGCCGTGGCCGAAAAAGGCGACGGGCCATTGCGAACGTATTCCGTCGACTACGTGGACAACGACCAATATTTTCAGCCCAACGATTTCCAACCGGAAACCGACACGCCGTACATCCGCCTCGTCGCCGACTATTTCGGCACCCGGCACCACACGGTCCGCATTGACATCGACGCCTTGGCCGAGGCGTTGGAAGAAGCCGTCATCGCCCGGGACTTGCCGGGCATGGCCGACATTGACAGCTCGCTGTATTTGTTCTGCCGTGAGCTGAAGAAAGAGGCGACCGTCAGCTTGTCCGGTGAAGGCGCCGACGAAGTCTTCGGCGGATACCCGTGGTTTTTCCGGCAAGAGGCGTTGGCCACCGACGTCTTTCCGTGGTCTTTGAAAGTGGACGCGCGAAACATGGTGTTGTCCGAAGAAATGGTCCAATATGTCCGCCCGCTGGAGTACATCCGCCATCGTTACCAACAAGCGCTGGCGGAAGTGCCCCGCCTTGCGGGCGAACCGCCCGAAGACGCCCGGCTGCGGGAAATTGCGTACTTGACGTTGACGCGCTGGATGCCGGTCTTGCTGGATCGCAAAGATCGGATGAGCATGGCCGTCGGACTGGAAGTGCGTGTTCCGTTTTGCGACCACCGGCTGGTGGAATACGTCTGGAACGTGCCGTGGGCCATGAAAGCGGCCGACGGGCAGGCGAAAGGGCTGCTGCGGGCGGCCATGAAAGGCGTCCTGCCGGAAGCTGTCCTGTCGCGCAAAAAAAGCCCGTATCCGAAGACATTTCACCCCGGCTATTTGGCGGCCATGCGGCAGCGGGTCGGAGACATCTTGTCCGATCCCGCCTCGCCGTTAAGACCGCTCGTCAACGCCGCCGCCGTGCGGCAACTGATCGACGCCGACTCCGAGTTCGACATCCCCTGGTTCGGTCAACTGATGCGTCTGCCGCAGCTCTTGGCCTACTTGGTGCAGGTGGACCTCTGGATGCGGCGGTATCGGGTGACTATCCGTTGAGGGAACCTTGCGCCATCTTCATTTGAGCATTCACTTTAGCCCGATCACTTGCCTCAGCTTCTCCATGTCCAAGTGGGAACGGACCAACTGGGCCAACGCCCGGTAGCTGGCTTCCCGCCGTTCCGCTTCGGAAACGATGGACCCTTCCACCGGCGTCAACCCTTTTTCCCGCCGGATATGATTCAGCCAAGCTCGGGTAAAGGTGCGGTTGTGGAAAATGCCGTGTAAATACGTCCCCCACGCTCTCCCGCCCAAGGCCACTGCCCCGTCCAGCCGTCCGTCAGTCAAACGGAGGAACGGCCGTCCGCCGGTCCGTTCCGTGCGCCCAAAATGGTTTTCGTACCCCGAAACCAATTCGTCAGGGGCAAACGGGACGTCCATCACATATCCTTCGGTCCGCACCGTCGTCTTGTCGGGGACAAAGCGCGTCGTCACCGGTAAAATGCCTAATCCGTCCAATTCCCGATGCACCGACTCCAGCCCGTCGGGATCCGACAGTGTTTCCCCTAACATCTGGTAGCCCCCGCCGATGCCAACAATGTGGGCCCCGGCCGCCACGGCCGAGACGATGCGCGCTGCCAAACCGCTCGCTCGCAGCCAAAACAAGTCTTCCGTCGTATTTTGCGTGCCGGGAATGACGATGACATCGGGATGGCCCCAATCGGACAGCTTGGCGACGAGGCGGACATCCACCCCCGGCTCGTCGAACAACGGATCCAAGTCGGTAAAGTCGGCCATCCGCGGCAATGCGATGACGTGAATGTTCAACGTTTCACCGGTCATGTCGCCCTTCTTCAGCCGCAAACGGGACAGGGAAAGGGAGTCTTCCGCCTCAATGTGGTTATCCACGTAGGGAATGACGCCCAGCACCGGCACGCCGGTCTCTTTTTCCAGCCATTCCAGGCCCGGTTCCAAGAGGGCCCGTTGGCCCCGGAACTTGTTGATGACAAACCCTTTTACCCTTCTCCGTTCGTGTTCCGGGAGCAACGCCAACGTCCCCACGAGGGAAGCGAACACGCCGCCCCGATCGATGTCGCCCACCAGCAACACCGCCGCATCGGCCATCTCGGCCACCCGCATGTTGGCGATGTCGCGGTGGCGCAAGTTGATCTCCGCCGGGCTGCCGGCCCCTTCGATGACGATCAGATCGTATTCAGCAGCTAAACGCTTATACGATTCACACACCGCCGGCCACAGTCGGTGCACCGCCACTTCTCCATACTTCCCGGCATCCACGTCGGCGAAATGTTTTCCCCGTACGATGACTTCGGCCATCATGTCCCCTTTTGGCTTCAACAAGATGGGGTTCATGTCGACCGTCGCTTCGATGCCGCACGCTTCCGCCTGCACCCCTTGCGCCCGGCCGATTTCGCCCCCGTCGGCGGTGATGTACGAATTCAGGGCCATGTTTTGCGATTTAAACGGCGCCACCCGGTATCCGTCCTCATAAAAAATACGGCACAGCGCCGTGCAGAGAACACTTTTCCCTACATCCGACGCCGTGCCTTGCACCATGACCGCTTTCACGGCTTCTCCCCCTTGCCCAAAAGCCACTCATTTTTTCAGGGCTTCCACCAACAGTTTATTGACCAGTTGCGGGTTGGCTTTGCCCTTCGTCTCTTTCATCACTTGGCCGACGAGGAAGCCCAAGGCCCGATCCTTGCCGTTGAGATAATCGGACACCGACTGCGGGTTGTTTTCGATGACTTTCTGGACGATTTCCCGCAGCGCCCCTTCGTCGCTGATTTGGACCAACCCTTTTTCTTTGACGATCGTTTCGGGGTCTTTACCGCTCTCCAACATGTCGGCAAAGACGGTCTTGGCGATTTTGCCGCTGATGGTGCCTTTTTCAATCATTTGAATCATGGTTCCCAAATGTTGCGGGGTCATTTTCACTTGCTCGATCTCGAGGTTGTGTTTGTTCATGTACCCCAACAGTTCCACCATCACCCAGTTGGACACGCTTTTCGGCTCAGCCCCGGTGGCGACGGCGGCCTCAAAATAGTCGGCCAACTTCTTGGAGGCGGTGAGCACTCCCGCGTCGTATTCCGGCAAACCGTATTCCCGCACGTACCGCTCTTTGCGGGCATCGGGCATTTCGGGCAAGCTGCGCCGCACATCTTCCACCCATTCCCGGGAAATGTGCAGGACGACCAAATCGGGGTCCGGGAAGTAACGGTAATCGTGGGCTTCTTCTTTGGAACGCATGGGGATGGTTTCTTTCCGGTTTTCGTCCCAACGCCGGGTTTCTTGCACCACTTCTTGCCCGGCGTCCAAGATCTTCGCCTGCCGTTTTTCTTCGTACTCCAGCGCCCGCTGCACCCCGGAGAATGTGTTCATGTTTTTCAATTCGGTCTTGGTGCCGAAGGTCGTCTGCCCCACGGGACGGAGGGAGATGTTGGCGTCACAGCGCAGCGATCCTTCTTCCATTTTCACGTCGGACACTTCGGTGTACAACAAAATGGAACGGAGTTTTTCCAAGAACAGCCGCGCCTCTTCCGGCGAACGGATGTCCGGCTCGGTCACGATTTCGATCAACGGTACGCCGACCCGGTTGAAATCCACCAGGGTGGCAAACCCGCCTTCCAAGTGGTTGGATTTCCCCGCGTCTTCTTCCAAGTGGATCCGGTGGATGCCGATGCGCTTTTTCTGTCCGTTGACTTCAATTTCCACCCAGCCGTTGCGGCCGATGGGCTGATCGTATTGGCTGATTTGGTACGCCTTGGGCAAATCGGGGTAAAAGTAGTTTTTTCGGTCGAACTTGGTGTACTCGGCGATTTCACAGTTCAGCGCCAGCGCCGCCTTCATGGCGTACTCCACTGCCCGCCGGTTCAACACGGGCAACACGCCGGGATGGCCTAAACAAATGGGACACGTGTTCGTATTGGGCGGCGCGCCAAACTCGGTGGAGCAGCTGCAGAAAATCTTCGTCTCGGTGGACAGTTCCACGTGCACCTCAAGTCCGATTACCGTTTCATACCTCATGGACAATCCCCTTTCTCATAGTGCCGGACGCTTCCGATGGTGATCCGTGTGCTGCTCGAACGCGTGGGCCACCCGCAACACGGTGGATTCGTCGAACGCTTTGCCGATGATTTGCATCCCTACGGGCAAACCGTTGGAAGCAAACCCCGCCGGCACGCTGATGGCGGGCAAGCCGGCCAAATTGACCGGAATGGTCAAAATGTCGTTCAAATACATGGTCAACGGATCGTCGGTTTTTTCGCCCATTTTAAACGCCGTCGTCGGCGTCGTCGGTCCGATGATCACGTCATGATTTTCAAACACGTTTTCAAAGTCGCGGCGAATCAAGGTCCGGACCTTTTGCGCTTTCAAATAATACGCATCGTAATAGCCGGAGCTCAGCGAATACGTCCCGAGCATGATGCGCCGTTTCACTTCTTCGCCGAAACCTTGACTGCGGGTTTGTTTGTACATGTCCAGCACGTTTTCCACATCGCTGGCCCGGAAACCGTACCGCACGCCGTCGAAGCGGGCCAAGTTGGATGACGCTTCCGCGCAGCTGACGATGTAATACGTGGCCACGGCATATTCGGAATGGGGCAGATCCACTTCTTCCACGTGGGCGCCCAACCCTTCCAACACCCGCAAGGCTTCCTGAATGCGGGCCTTTACTTCCTCATCGACGCCTTCCCCGAAATATTGTTTCGGCACGCCGATGCGCAATCCCTTAATATCGCCGGTCAAGGCCGCCACGTAATCGGGAATGTCCACGTTGGCCGACGTGGAATCCATCGGGTCATGGCCGGCAATGGCTTGCAGCACGTAAGCCGCATCTTCCACGGTTCTCGTCAGTGGCCCAATTTGATCCAAGGAAGACGCATACGCCACCAGTCCAAACCGGGAGACGAGACCGTAGGTCGGTTTTAACCCGACGACGCCGCAATAGGCAGCCGGTTGCCGAATGGAACCGCCGGTGTCCGAACCGAGGGAAAAGACGACTTCCCCGGCCGCCACCGCCGCCGCCGAACCGCCGCTGGACCCCCCTGGTACGTACTCCAAATTCCAAGGATTGTATGTAAGTTGAAAGGCAGACGTTTCGGTCGAAGAACCCATGGCGAATTCGTCCATGTTCAACTTGCCCATCAAGACGGCCTGGGCCGAAGACAAGCGTTCGATCACCGTGGCATCGTAAATGGGCTCGTAATTGGCCAAAATCTTGCTGGCGCACGTGGTGACGATGCCTTTGGTGACGATGTTGTCCTTGACGCCCATGGGAATCCCGAACAGCACGTTGTCCGCCCCTTGTCGGGCCAACTGTTCGTCCAATTGTTTCGCCTGTTCCTCGGCTCCATCGTTCAACCGCAAGAACGCTTTAATTTTGCCGTCGACGGCGTCAATCCGGCGGCGCGACTCCCGGACCAGATCCGAAACGGTATATTCCTTCTTGCGCAAATCTTGGTGGATCTCCGCCAGTCGCTTTTCCAACAATGACATTTTCAAACCTCCTATTCTTCAATGACGGCAGGAACCCGGAACATCCCGTTTTCTTCGTCGGGAGCGTTTTTCAGCACTTCTTCCAGCGGCCAGGAAGGCCGTTTGACGTCATCCCGCATGACGTTGGTCAATTCCAAAACGTGGCTGGTGGGAGGGACGTCGTCGGTATCCAATTGGTTCAGCTTCTGAAAAAACATCAAGATTTTGTTCAAATCGCGGGTCATCCGCTCTTCTTCTTCCGGAGTCAACGTCAACCGGGCCAAGTGGGCCACGTGTTGCACTTGCTCCCGTGAAATTTGGCTCATCGGTGTTGGTTCCCCCTTTCGCCACAACATGGACAGCTAGTCACTCGCCTTTTATTATTCGCTTTCCCTGATCCTTCCGTCAAGTGAAGAACGGGATTCGGGCAAAAAAAGAGGCTGCTCCGCGCTTGCCGGAGCTGCCTCTCGCTGACTCCTTACCCCTGAATTTCTTCCTCGATTTCTTCTTCCCACCGCTCAATGGCTTCTTGACGCCGTTCGTTTTTCGCTTCCATCAACCGCCGCTGTTCCCCGGACACGTTGTTGTCTTCCATATAGTTGATGGAAGACTCGATGCGCTCCCGGGTGTTCTCGATGTGTTCTTTCATCTTTTGCACGTTGTCCTTGGACATGTTTCATCCTCCTTGCCGTCAACTGAGATTAGTATGTGGGCCGAGGGCGCCGCTTATCCGCGGAAACAAAAAAATGCCGCCGGCAACAAGCCGGCGGCTTGGAACTCAACGGATGACGCCTTATTCGATGTTGGCCGCTTGTTTGAGCCGTTGGAAAATGACGGCAAAGTCTTCTCCCGAAATGCCCGGCGCAAACTCTTCGTCAATGGCCGGCAAATCGGGCACCGGATAGCCTTCGGGCGCGCCTTGAATGACCTCCAGTTGCGAACCGTCTTGCGGATGTTTGCCTTTCCAGATCAAGGCAATTTCCTCGTAATCGGAATCGCTGAACGTGTACAACCGGCGGTGCCAACCTTGTTCTTCGTATTTGCGGGCCACGTCAAACTTGGAGTTGTCGAGGTTCGGCACCGGCAACATCTTCGTCAAGTCGATGCCGGTGATAGTTTCGATGGCTTTGGCGTAGGCCATCGTATGAACGCCGCCGCGGACCAGTAAGTACCCGATCATTTCTCGCGCAATGGGGTTGTCCGTCATTTCGTAGACGCGCATTTTGTGGGTGCGGGCCCCGATTTCGAGGAAGAAGTTATGCAACAAGTCCAACAAAAGGTTTCCGCTGTTGAATACGTAGTCCCCCGTCCAGGCTTTCCCCATGGAATCCCACGGTTTCGCGGTCAGGGCCGTGTCGATGAAATGGTACGAATTTCGTTTGTCAACGCCGTTGAGCAGCGGGGTCGCATCCGGATCCGCCGGCTGCGTAGAACCGGTCAGCATCAAGTTGATGGTGTTGGCCACCAATTCGACGTGGCCGACTTCTTCTGCAGTGATGCTGGCGACCAAGTGATAGTACGGTTTCAGCTTTTCTTTGTTGCGGAAGGCAAACGATTGAAACATGTAGTTGTTCAGTGTCGACATCTCGCCAAAGCGTCCACCCAACAGTTCTTGCACGGCAGCAGCCGCATTCGGATCGGGATGTTCCGGCTTCGGCAACTGAATCGGCAGACGGTTAATCCGTTTAAACATGTCAATCCCCCTTGCGAAAATATAATAATTTCACTTCCAAAGTTATTTTAATCTGCTACTCATTTTATGTCAATATCAAATTTAATTTGTTCATTATTGTTTTTTGATCGAATTTTTTATCCTTAGGACGTGCCCTACCCGGACTGTGACGTTCGTCACGGCACGCCTCCATTGGTTGTGATATGCTGAAGTCACGCCTCGTATGCTATGCTAGTTGTGATGTATGCCGAGTGGACGGGAGGGAACTTCGTGAAACGCCATCCAGGACTTCAACCGCTGTCACACCATCACCACCATGCGATGGCCGCAGCCAAACGGCTGAAAATGGCCGGCATCCAGCATAAAGGGTACCGTCTGGAAGACGTCCGGGAATACTTGGCCGCCTATTGGGAGCCGGGCGGGCAGGCCC
>PKQY01000052.1 GCA_017577895.1 Bacillota bacterium | reverse complement strand
CAACGTCGACGGTCAAAAAAACAGCGGCGCCTGCGCCACCACGCAAGCCCGCTGCAAACCACCCCTGGAGAAAACCATTCTCCAGCAAGCAATACCAGCGTAGCACAGCCAGCGGGCATCAGGCAAGATCACCGGGTTAACGATGTCACCGTGTTCCTGACCGGCTTGTCATCCTCACCCGAAACGGCGACCCGCACGTCAAGGGCGGCGAAGCCGTCGTCAGACGATTGCCGGTTGACCGGCAACCCTTGACGGGAGGGGAGGCGTTTCGGATAATCTTGTATCTCCGGTCAGGCACCTTCCCTGACATTTTCATAGAACGATAAACCTGTCATTTTCTCAGACGCTTGACACTGCTCTGCCCCAACTCACGGGACCGTTGGGCCGCCGCTTGGACCGCTTCCCGCACCGCTTCGTGAAATCCGCGCTGGGCCATACGGGCCAAACCGGCGGCCGTGGTGCCGCCGGGTGAGGTGACCTTTTCCCGCAGTACCGCTGCCTCCTCGCCGCTTTCGGCCAACAGCCGCGCCGCGCCGATAAACGTCTGGCGGCTCAATAGCCGGGCCACTTCCGGCGGCAGGCCTTGCTCCCGGGCCGCCTGCTCCAACGTCTCCACCATGGCAAAGAAATAGGCCGGGCCGCTGCCGGCCACCGCCGTCACCGCATCCATCTGCGCTTCTTCCACCCATACCAGCGTACCGATGGCTTGAAACACTTTCTCTGTCCAACGCTTTTCAGCCTCACCGGCGTATTTGCCCAAGCAGGCGGCCGTGGCCGAAAAACCGACCGCCGCCGGTGTGTTGGGCATCGTCCGCACCACCGGAATAGCCTGCCCGCATCGGTCTTCCAGCCAGCCGGTCGAAATGCCGGCAGCCACCGAAAGCAACGTGTGTTCCTTCCGCAGATGAGGCCGGATGGCGGCCATCGCATCCGGCATGTCCTTCGGTTTCACGGCTAAAATCAAATGGCTGCATCGGCGAAGCAAAGCCGCCACATCGGTCTCCGGCTGAATGCCATACCGGGACTGCCATTCCCGCAACCGCTCCCGGTTGCTCCGGTTCGTGACGACGATTTGCTCCGGCGCATACACCTTTTGTTTGAGAAGGCCGGAAACAATGGCCTCGGCCATGGAACCGGCGCCCAGGAAGCCGATAATTTCCATCATGTCACACCTCTTTTTTTAAAGGCCTTTTCACTGGCGAATTTGTCCGTTGCCCCGCACGACGTACTTGTACGTCGTCAACGCCGCAAGCCCCATGGGACCGCGGGCGTGCAACTTTTGCGTGCTGATGCCAATCTCGGCACCGAACCCAAACTCAAAGCCGTCGCTGAAGCGGGTGGAAACATTGTGATACACCACCGCCGCATCCACCGCATGCAAGAAGCGTTCCGCTTCCCCTTCGTCAGCGGTGACGATCCCTTCCGAATGTTTCGTGCCGTACCGGTTGATGTGTTCAATGGCCTCGTCCACATTCTCGACCACTTTGACGGCCAAGACGAGATCCAAATATTCCGTTTCCCAGTCTTCCTCGGTGGCTTCCTCCATGGAAGGCACCATTTCCCGCGCCACGGCACACCCTTTTAACGTGACGCCTTTTTCCGCCAACCGCGCCGCCAGTTCCGCCAAATGCCGCGCAGCCCAATCACGGTCGACCAACAGCGTTTCAATGGCGTTGCACACGCTGGGCCGTTGCGTTTTCGCGTTGACGGCCAACGCCATGGCCATCTCCGGTTCCGCGGAACGGGCAATGTACAAATGGCAGTTGCCGACGCCGGTTTCGATGACCGGTACTTTCGATTCATTGACCACCCGTTGGATCAACCCGGCGCCGCCCCGGGGAATGATCACATCCAAATAACCCCGCAGCTGCAACATCTCGTGCACCGCTTGGCGGTCCGTGGTGGCCACCAGCTGTACCGCCTTGTCTGTCATGCCGGCTTGCCGCAATCCTTCCTGCAACACGTCGACCAACTTCCGGTTGGAAGCCAACGCGTCGCTCCCGCCCCGCAACATGACCGCGTTGCCGGTTTTGAGGCACAATCCCGCCGCGTCCACCGTCACGTTGGGCCGGGATTCGTAAATCATGCCCACGACGCCCAGCGGTACGGCCACTTTTTGCAGCCGCATGCCGTTGGGCCGCTCCCACTCTTCCAACACTTTCCCCACCGGATCGTCCAATGCGGCCACCTGCCGCAACCCTTCCGCCATGGCCTGAACCCGCTCCGGCGTCAAGCGCAACCGGTCCAACAAGCTTTTGGACATGCCGGATGCCTCGCCCCGCTGCACATCTTCGGCGTTGGCCGCCAAAATCTCATCCTGCCGGCGCAACAGCATGTCCGCCATGGCCAAAAGCGCCTCGTTTTTTTGCGCCGTCGTACAGTTCGCCAATTGCTGAGCCGCAGCCCGCAGCTCCGTCGCTTGGCGGATCAATTCGTCCCGCATCGGTCTCCCTCCTGCACTTGCACTGTTTTTGCCACGCTGACTTCCTCCCGTTCCGCCAGCAGCACCAGCTCATCCCGGTGGACAACCGGCTCGGCCGGCATGTGAAACCGGCTTTCGATCTCTTCGGAACGCAATCCCTTCATTTCGTCCAGCTGTTCACTGGAATAGCGGGCAATGCCTTTGCCGATGGGCTCTCCCCGGTGGGTAATGAGCACCACGTCGCCGGCGGCAAATTGCCCCTCCACTGCCCGCACCCCCGAGGCCAACAGGCTACTGCCGTGGGTGATGAGGGCGTCGGCCGCCCCCTGATCCACCTCCAACCGTCCGCTTTCCTGCGTCAAAAAACGGAGCCACTGTTTCCGGTTGGGCAACGGTTTGCCTGCCGCATGAAAATACGTGCCTCTCGCCCGCCCGGACAACGCTTCGCGCAAAATGCCCCGCCGGTCGGCCCGACCTAAAAAGACCGGCACGCCGGCCGCTGTGGCAATTTTCGCCGCCTCCACTTTCGTGCGCATCCCGCCGGTGCCGACGGCACTGCCCGCCCCGCCGGCCATGCGCTCGATTTCCGGGGTGATGTGCGGCACGTCGTGAACGAGCCGGGCATCGGGCACCTCTTGCGGATTGGCGGTATACAAACCGTCCACATCGGACAGCAAAATCAGCAGATCCGCCTTCACCATCCCGGCCACCAACGCCGACAGGCGATCGTTGTCGCCAAAGGTCAATTCATCGACGCTGACCGTATCGTTTTCGTTGATGATCGGGATGACCCGCTTGCGGAGCAACAAGGTCAACGTATTGTACGCGTTGACGTAGCGCACCCGGTCGGAAAAATCGCTGCGGGTCAGCAAGATCTGCGCCGCAGTAATCCCGTAGGCTTCCAGCCGCTGGGCGTACTCTTCGATGAGAATCCCTTGACCGACGGCCGCCGCCGCCTGACGGGCGGCCATGGAACAAGGGCGACGGCGAAATCCCAGTTTCGTAAAACCGGCCGCCACCGCACCGGAAGACACCAGCAGCACCGACACGCCGTCCTTGTGCAAATCGGCCAGTTCGTCCACGATGTGTTGCAATTTGTCCCGATCCAATCCGCCGTTGGGATTGCTCAAGGAACTGCTGCCGACTTTCACGACCACCACTGTCAAAACAAATCCACCTCATCGCAACCGTTGCTCTTGGTCATCCAAACACTGCATCCACGCACAGAAGCCTCTTTCATCCCTGAGGACGAAAGAGGCTTCTTCCGCGGTACCACCTAGGTTGACTGGCATAGCCAGTCCACTCTTTTGTTGATAACAGGCACGCCTGGTACTGCTCCTCGCAGTCCGCTCTCGAGGCGGGTTCGACCGATATGTCCTCCTTCCAGCCTAGGGAGAACTCTCTGGATCAGCGGTCTACTATTCCTCGTCATCGCGTTTCGAGTGATGCAGTTTTCTTTTTGATCTTACTGGTTCCACTTGCGGATGTCAATGAGCGCCATCGGCGGAACAACGCCGCCAAGGCAGACCGAACCGTTTTAGGATTGGGATTCCGGTTGGGGAGCCGGTTTTTTCAGCGCCACTTCCTCTTTGGCCGCCTTCAACCACTGAACCGCCGGCATGGCCCCTTGATCTCCCAGTTTGTAGCGGCGGACCGCAACCAACCCTTCCTTCTCTTCCCGCTCGCCGACCACCAAGACGTACGGAATTTTTTGCAACGTCGCCTCCCGAATTTTATACCCCAGTTTTTCATTGCGCTCGTCCACTTCCACCCGCAACCCTTCGGCGCGGAACTGCTCCTGCAAGCGGCGGGCGTATGCCAAATATTGGTCGGACACGGGCAGGATGCGGGCCTGTATCGGCGCCAGCCAGAGCGGGAAGTGTCCGAAGTAATACTCCAGCAAAAACGCCACAAAACGTTCCATGGTGCCGACGATGCCGCGGTGGATGACCACCGGCCGATGGGGCTTGCCGTCTTCGCCGATATACTCCAGGCCGAACCGTTCCGGCAAGTGGAAATCCAGCTGGACCGTCGACAACGTTTCGTCTTTGCCCAGCGCCGTCTTCACCTGCACGTCCAGCTTGGGCCCGTAAAAGGCCGCCTCTCCTTCCGCTTCCACATATTCGAGCTCCAGCTCGTCCATGGACTCCCGCAACATGCGTTGCGCCATTTCCCACATGGCGTCGTTTTGCACATACTTTTCCGTGTCCTTCGGATCCCGGTACGACAGGCGGAACCAGAAATCTTTGATGCCAAAGTCCTGGTACACTTTCTGGATGAGGCGGACGACCCCGGTGAACTCTTCCTTGATCTGATCCGGGCGGCAAAAGATGTGGGCGTCGTTGAGCGTCATGGCCCGGACCCGATGCAGGCCGGTCAAAGCGCCGGACATTTCATACCGGTGCATCGTTCCCAACTCGGCGATACGGATGGGCAAATGCCGGTAACTGCGCAGCTCGCTCTTGTAGATCATCATGTGATGGGGGCAGTTCATCGGGCGCAGGACCAGTTCTTCGTTGTCCATGGCCATCGTTGGGTACATGTTTTCCTTGTAATGATCCCAGTGTCCCGAAATTTTGTACAGCTCCACGTTGGCCAAATGGGGCGTGTACACGTGCTGATAGCCCAAACTTTCTTCCAGATCGACAATGTACCGCTCCACGATGCGGCGCACCGTGGCCCCGTTCGGCAGCCATATGGGCAGCCCCTGCCCCACTTCCTTGGCAAAAGTGAAAATCTGCAAATCCCGGCCCAGCTTCCGGTGATCCCTCTCCTTGGCCTCTTCCAGGCGCTTCAAGTGTTCTTCCAACTGCGACTGTTTGGCAAACGCCGTGCCGTAGATGCGCTGCAACATGGGCCGCTTGGCGTCGCCCCGCCAATAGGCCCCTGCCACGCTGAGCAGCTTGAAGGCTTTCAGCTTGCCCGTCGAGGGCAAATGGGGCCCGCGGCACAAGTCAAAAAACTCGCCCTGTTCGTAAATGGTGATGGTCTCGCCTTCGGGCAGCTCGCGAATCAGCTCCAGCTTGTACGGGTCGCCTTCCTGTTCGTAAATGCGGATGGCTTCTTCCCGGGACACGACATGGCGGCGGATGGGCAAGTCTTCTTGCACAATTTTTTTCATTTCCGCCTCGATTTTTTCCAAGTCTTCCGGCGTCAGGGACACGGGAATGTCCATGTCGTAATAAAACCCGTCTTCAATGACCGGACCGATGCCCAGCTTGGTGCCGGGATACAGCCGTTTCACGGCCTGCGCCATCACGTGGGTGCACGTGTGACGGTACACTTCCAGCCCTTCCGGATGATCCAGCGTCACAATCTCCACCTGGGCATCTTCATGGACCGGCGTATACAGGTCCACCAGCCGGCCGTTGATTTTGCCGGCCACCGCGGCCTTCTGCAAACTGCGGGAAATGGAACCCGCGATGTCTTCCAACGTCACGCCTGCTTCGTATTCCCGGACACTGCCGTCAGGCAACGTCACTTTTACAGAAGCCATGTGCCCCACTCCTTTGACGTATCTCTCCTCATCAGTTTTAAAGCAAACGACTTCAACCAACCAAAAACAAAAAAGTCCGCCCTCAAAGGGACGGACGGACTGCCGTGGTTCCACCCTTCTTCGACACCGGTATCCGCAAACCGCAATACCCTTCCCGCCGGTGTCCTCTTGGCGCATAACGGGCGCTTCCGGCTGCCGATACTTGCCTGAAGGTCTATCCAGGTTTCACGACAGCGACTCCCAGACGGTGAGTACAGATTGTGTAGGTAGGCGTTCCCAGCAACCCGCCCTCTCTGGAACCGTCAAACCTGTACCCTTGTTCTGTTCATCGTCGTTGAACTTTGGTATTGATTCAAGACCCCTTGATTCGTACTTGAGTATACATCTGCTAATGAAGTGTGTCAATGTTCATCAGTATTATTAAAAAGATCCCTGTATTTTCGGTAAATCGAAGGAGCTTCTTCTTTAGATTTCGCATCTCTTAGAATGTCAAAAAACAAAAAAAGCCTTGGAAACCAAGGCTTTGTCGTCGTTGTTATGGAGCGGATGACGGGACTCGAACCCGCAACTTTCAGCTTGGGAAGCTGACGCTCTACCAATTGAACTACATCCGCTCGCCGAAAATGGTGGTTCGGGACGGAATCGAACCGCCGACACGAGGATTTTCAGTCCTCTGCTCTACCAACTGAGCTACCGAACCACGTATCCGATTCCCCCGTTCCGAGCCGAATAATACCATGCCGTGCCACGCCATGTCAATACGTCCAAAAGGACCAAATTGACGCATTCCCGGACGTTCCTTTACAATAGAGCGTACTTCACGGATTTTTTTCGCACCACTTTGCGCGATTTCTGGAAAAATCTCGGTCTTTTGAGCGTTTTCATGGAAGGGGGCTATCCTCGATGCACGTCGTCATCACCGGCGGAACAGGTTTCATCGGCAGCCGCCTGGCCGCCTCCCTCCTGGCCGACGGCCACAGCGTCGTCATCCTGACCCGCCAATCCCCGGAGCAGGCCAAAGCCCGGCATCCGAATTTAAGCGGGGTCACGTGGCTCTCATGGCCCGGCGACGCCCGTCCAAACCGTCACACCGACCACCCGGACCATCTGCGCGCGCCGTGGACCAACGCCCTGGACGGTGCCGACGCCGTTGTTCACCTCGCCGGCTCGTCCATTGCTGCCGGACGCTGGAACCAAAAACAAAAAGCGGCCATCCGTCAAAGCCGCATCGAGAGCACGCGCCGTCTCGTCCGAGCGCTGCAACATTTGTCCCGGCCGCCCCGACTGCTCATCTGCGCCTCTGCCGTCGGCTACTACGGTTCCCGGGGAGATGACGTCTTGACCGAACAGTCGGAACCGGGGAACGACTTTTTGGCGTCGGTATGTCGGGAGTGGGAAGCGGAAGCAGAAGCCGCCGCCTCCCTGGGAACACGGGTCGTGCGGTTGCGCACCGGACTCGTCCTGGACGCCAAAGCCGGTGCCCTGCCCCGCATGTTGTTGCCTTACCGGTTGTTGGTCGGCGGGCCGCTGGGCGACGGCCGACAGTGGATGGCGTGGATTCACATCCGGGATCATGTCCGTTTGATACGTTTTTTGCTGGAACATCCGGCAGCCTCCGGACCAGTGAACGGAACGGCGCCGGAACCGGTCACCAACCGTCAGTTCAGCCGCATCTTGGCCCGCAAGTTGCGCCGTCCGTCCTGGGTTGCCGCCCCCGCGCCGTTCCTTCGCCTCGCGCTGGGCGAAATGGCCGACGCGCTGTTGTTGTCCAGCCAGCGGGCCATTCCGCAGCAGGCGGTGAACTGGGGTTTTTCGTTTCAATTCCCCCGGTTGGACGAGGCTTTGGCCGATCTGTTCCGCCGTTAAATTGCCCCCGATACAATGGGGCTTAAAGTTTTGTCAAATCACGTCGGCCTTATAAATGTTGGCCATGTGGTCCAACATGAACCGGTGGGCTTCCTCGCTCAAATCGGCCACGCCGTCCCGGTACACTTTCATCCGATAACCGCGAAAATAACCCCCTTGAACCGTGGCGGCCACGCAAATGGACGTGCAGACGCCCACCACGTACACTTCTTCCACGCCTTCCTTTTGCAAAATGTCCGCCAATTCCGTGCCGTAAAAGGCGTCGTATTTCGTCTTCGGCAGTTCGTACACCCGCGGCTGCCCCCGCAACTGCGCGACCACCCGGCCGGTTTCGCCGTACGTCTCGCTCCCCCACGTCCCGGCCACGCAATGAACCGGCCACAGGGCAAACTCGTCATCGTCGGGCCGGTGGTGGTCGTTGACGACGACGACCACATCGTTTTGCGCGTGGAATTCCCGAATTTTTTCCGCAATGAAGGAATCCAGCCGCTGACCGGCAGCTCCGCACGTCAGCGCCCCGTTGGGATGGACAAAATCGTTGTTGTAGTCCACGACCACGAGGGCTTTTTTCGGCATGTTATTCCCCTCCTTTTTCTGCCTCTTCCAACTCTTTCATGTTCCGCCGATAGGCCTCGTACACGTCGTCGTTAAAACAGACGATCAGCACTTTTTCCAGCGTGTCATCCTGGCGCAAATACGCGTCGATTTCCCGCAGGGCAATGCGGCTCGCCCGTTCCACCGGAAAACGGTAAGCGCCGGTGCTGATGGACGGAAAGGCAATGCTGCGGATGCCGTACGGTTGGACGTAACGGAAACAACTCCGGTAACAGGAAGCCAACAGTTCATCTTCACCGGCATTTCCGCCTTGCCAAACGGGACCGACGGTATGAATGACCCATTTGGCCGGCAAACGGTACCCTTTCGTGATTTTCGCCTCGCCGGTGGGACAGCCGTTCAACGTTTTGCATTCTTCCAGCAATTCCGGTCCGGCCGCTCGATGAATGGCCCCGTCCACGCCCCCGCCGCCCAACAAGGTGTTATTGGCAGCGTTGACGATGGCATCGACGTGCACCTTTGTAATGTCGCCCATCATCAGTTCAATCCGCGGATCCACTGCCTTCACCTCCCAACTCTTTTCCATCGTCGGGGGACGAAAACGCCTGCCACAATTCATCCCATGTCGAATAGGCCGAAATGATTTCCAAGGCGTAGCGGGTCGGAGGGACGACGGGAAATTTTCCGCCTTCATTTTCCAACATCTCTTGCGGCGCAAACCACCCTCCGTCCACCGCCTCGCCGTTCACTTCGGGACTCGTGTCCACCTCTTGGTCCGGCGGCAAGCCCGCCAAGAAAAAGCGGGTGTCGAAGCGCCGTTTTTCCGTGGACGGCGTAACGAGCCGCCCCATGTAGCGCAGGCGGTTCGGCAACGGCTTCAGTGCAAAACGGGTCAACAATTCGTGAAAGGCCGCTTCTCCCTGCATCACCTTTTGCCGCCACGCCCGCAAGGTGGGACGGTCCGGCAATCTTCCCGCAACCAACAACACGCCGGTTTCTTCGAACAATTCCCGCATGGCCGCCACCCAGGAGGCCAAATTGGCCGCCGGATCGCGGGACGAATCGGGGATCGGATCGGCGGGAATTTTGGCACCGATGCGCTTTTCAATCAGGGGACCCAGCCGTTTCCGAAAATCCAACGTGTCGATGGCGGGACAGTGACGTTCCCGCCATACTGCCTGGACCGTCGCTTGTTGTTCGTCAAAGGGCGCCAGCAACTGCCGCCATAAAGGCACGCGGTCCTGCTCCTCCACCGTTCCGCCGGGAAACGCCCACACCCCGGCAAAAGCCCGGAGTTTCGGCGAACGGCGCTGGACATACACCTGCAGCGACCCTTGCGCTTCGCGGACGAGCAGGACCGTGGCCGCATCGCGAATGTTTGTCATGTCCTCCACTTCTTTCTTGCCACCATGTTCCTTCATGCACTTCATTCTTCATTATAAATGGACAGCACGCCATTTTCCAAAAAATTTTTACTGAAACCAGCCTTTCAGGCGGCCGATTTTCTCCACCAGCTGCCGGTAATATTCGGGACTGACGACCGATTGGGCGCCGCGTAAAATTTCCACGGCGTAATCATCCGGCGGTGGCGTATTTTCGGTTTTGTTCACAACGACAAACGTCAGCACGTCGGACAGCACATTCCCATCTACTTCGATATCGACAAACGCGGGACGGTAAATGTTTCCCGCCACGCCTTCCCGCCGGTACAAATAAGCCAAAGCCGCCCGGCCAACACGGTACACTTTTCCTTCCACCGCGCCTCCCGTCTCCAACAAATCGGCCCGCCCCTCGCCATCTTTCAGGGACCGGTGCGTAAACGCCAAGTCGTATCCCTTCAACACGCCCCGTCCCACGACGTCCTGAAACAAATCGGCCACGCCGTCCGCTTCAAATCGCTCCGAATCCATGCAAGAACCGTACGCAAAATAATGCCACGCCGCCTCCTCTTCACCGGCACCGAGCCCCATCTCTTCCAGTTCCGTCGGATGAGGCAGTCGCCTGTGGCATTTCCAATCGCCCCAAAGAATCGGCTGCAACCCTGCCGCCCGATGGGCTGGAAACACATACACATACGCATCATACGTGCCCTTGTCGGTGTACACCGTCTCCGTCACCCGGTCGTACAAGTTATCTTCCTCGCCTTCCCGGTATCCTTCCAGTTCATCCAAGGCCGCTAATTGCTGTAGCGTCACACGGTACAGTTCCCCAAACACTTTCGTACGTCTATGGGATTCCGGTCCCGCCAGAACAAGCGCCGGATAACCATGCCCGGTATCGTACAACGTGCCAAACACCCAAGCCTGCTCGGCCATTTTCTCAGCCCCGGCCAGCAAATGAGCATTGGCTTCATGCCGCCGCAACGTCCCGTACACAAACACCAGATGCAAGGCTGTCCCTCCTTGATCTCCTTCTTCCCCTGGTTTATTTCCAACACCTGCTTCCATTTGTACCACACGGATACTGACAACATTTTGTCATTTTGCATCCTTCAACATTTCAAATAAAAAAACCGGGATTTTTTCCCGGCTTCATGGCTTTTGGACCTCCCTTTCATAGCGAGACAGCCATTGCTGCAACCGTTCCCGCATCTTTTCCCGGTATTCCACCGGCTCGATGATTTCCGCATCCAAATTGTACATGTACAACCAGCGCAAAAATTCGTTGCTGTTGTTCACCGTCACTTCCATCAATACCGAGCCGTCCGGTTCTTCCGTAAATTCCGGTTTCAAAAACATCTCTTCTTCCAACACATACCGGGCCACATTCGGCGAAAAGCGGACCACAAAACGAATGTTTTCATTTCCCCGTTCGATGGACCACGTCCCTTCCATGTATTTTCGAATGTCAAACGGCCTTTTCTCATAGACCTGATCCAACACTTTCACATCTTGAAAACGGCTCAGGCGAAAAATGCGAAAATCGAGATGTTCATGGCAAAAACCGATGATGTACAATCGATGCTCCCTTGGCAAGATGTGGTACGGATCGATCAGCCGCTTCCGGGTGACATTGCGGCCCTGGGAATGATAGACGGCTTCAATCGTTCTTTGCCGGACGATGGCCTGGAAAATATCGGGAAACAAATTCCTCACCTGGGGCGCATAATGGGGCTTGCCGAGCTGGATCGCTTCTTCCAGCCGTTCCATGTACAACTCGGTATCTTTTTGCTCCTTGGTCAGCGCGGCCATCACTTTCTCGTACGCCCGGCGCAAGGCCGGCGACATTTGTTTCCCCCACGATTCCAACATGACGGAAAGGGCGGAAAACGCCATCCGCTCTTCTTCGGTCAAATCCATGGGATACAACGCAAACCGGCCCGTAAACCGGTATCCTTTCCCGTATCCGGTATTGGCGATGGGATAGCCGGCCTGCGCCAGCACTTCCAAGTCCCGATAAATCGTCCGTTCGCTTACTTCGCAGACTTCGGCCAGCTCCTGGACATTGATGCCCGGGCGGGATTGAATCATATCGATGATCTGCAACAAGCGAATCAACCGTTCCGATGCCATTGGGTCACCTCAATCCTACATACGCCTTGTAACGGACCGCGCAAAAACCATTTAAAAAATTCACGTTCATCCCGTTTTTTCCTTCATTAAAAATGAAGAAAGCTTCATCCTTGGAAAGCATGCAAAAATATTCCCCTTGCATCGGTAAGCAAGAGGAATGTTGACAACTTATTTGTCATAGAACATACATTCTAACTTGCTTTTTTCGACGGCGCTTTCCGGAGGAACAGCCACGCGGAGGCCAAAACAACTGCATTCAACGGCACGAGCCAAAGCAAAAATTCCTCGAAGGTGATGGCCGACAACAACCGGGCAATCCAATCCCACACCTTCAAAAAATGAAACAGTATCACCAATAGCACCAAAATCGCGAAAAAGG
>PKQY01000051.1 GCA_017577895.1 Bacillota bacterium | reverse complement strand
AAAGTAAAATGGTGGGCCTAAGTGGACTTGAACCACCGACCTCACGCTTATCAGGCGTGCGCTCTGACCAGCTGAGCTATAGGCCCACACAACGGTCTTGCAGGCTGACCAACTGCATTTTAACACGGAACCTGGGTAGCGTCAACAACCATTTGGAACGATTTTTCAGTGCATCCTGCGTGCGGCCGGTTCGTTGTGTTCCCCTTTATCCTGCACGCCTTCCCGCGCCAGCTTCAAGCGCAACAATTGATACGTGTACAACGTCACCATTTGCAGCAGTTCTTCCCTGGACATTTCTTCGATCAGCATGAGTAAATCATCCCGGTCGTGATCCATAAACAAGCCCATGATCAACGCGAGAAGATCTTCTTCGTCCCCGCGCAATTGGTTTCGGTACATGGCATAAATCTCGTCGACAATCTTCATCGCCTATCGCCCGCCTTTACGCTCGCCTACCGATTTTGCCGACATTCGGTCCCTTACGCCAACGCTTCCCAATCCCGCCGCCGGGCCGCCGCCACATACGCCGACACTTGCAAATCTTTTTCCAAAATGTCCCGCAAAAATTCCGGCAAGTAAAAGGTAAAATCAAGGCCGTTTTTCAATTCCGGGTAGCCGACGCCAAACGTAAACATATCGATCATGCCGACCGTGTACCATCGCTGCGGATCCAGCGGCGCATCGCCGACCCACACTTGCCGCACCTTTTGCCCGGGGGGCGCCGTGGGGTCGTACTGCACTCGCAAACCAGAGCTGCTGAGATTGCCCAACACTTTGCCCCGGAAACCAAAACCGATGACGGTCCGCTCTTGAAACTCCTTCATCAACGACTGCTCCAGACTCCGCAACAGCGTCTCGCCCTTGAGCCGCGCCCGACACGGGTTGATGGGAGATGGGCAAATTTGGTGCAACATCCCCTTGCTCAACAGCCCTGACGGGATGTGGTCCAGCAATTGGCCCGAATTGACCAGTCCGATCTCGGCGCCGGTTACCCGCCGCAGGCTATCGGCCAGCAAATTCCCCAAATCCGATTCGGCGTCGTAGCGAATTTCCAACGGTTGATCGATCCACGCCGTCGGCTGGCTCAAGACTTTGGCTGCCTGTTTCCGGTATCGCTGAATGACCGCCTGGGTTTCAGGATCGGCCGGAACGTCAGGCTTCAACTCCAAAATCTCGGCTTTCATCCGCAACACGCGCCGCGTCCGTACATCATACCGCACTTCCACGTGGCCGAGATGTTCGCCGTACCTCCCGGCCTCGGCCAACAGACAATCTCCGAGCCACTCGCCCTCGGGAAACAAGTTGTGGGTGTGCGCCCCGAAAATGAGGCTGCCGGACGGCAGAACTTCCGCCAACCGGACGTCCTCATGTATACCGATATGCGAAAGCACCACCCAATGATCCACTTCCCGAAAAAATTGCTGCACCCAATGGGCCACGGCTTCCGTCGGCGACGTGACGTCCCAGCCGAGCAAACGGTAAAAAGCTTGAAAAGCGGCGGTCACGCCGATAAATCCGAGCCGGACCCCGCGGATTTGCCGCAAGACGTACGGCCGGGCCCACGCCGGCGGCTGCCCGGTTTCCGCGTCGAACAAATTGCTGACCACGATGGAAAAGGGCACCTGGCGGTACAGCCGGTTCAATTGATCTTTCGTGAACGTCAAGCCTTCGTTGTTGCCAATGGTGATGAGATCGACGCCCAGCGCCTTGAGAATTTCCACATTGACCTCGCCTTCAGTCCCTTCCGTCAGCGGATGCATCCGGTCCATGTGATCCCCCAAATCGAGGGTGATGACCGGCTCGCCCCGGGCTTCCCACTGTCGTCGCAACTGCTTCACTTTATGGGCAATCAGGGGCATTTGGTCAATCCGGCTGTGGATGTCATTCGTATGTAAAAAATGGACCACCAACTCGGTCATGCGCCCAACCCCTCTACCACCAGACTGATGCCGACGGCGGCAATGGCCAGTCGCGTCGCCCAAATCAACGCTTTCCCAGACATGCGCAGCGCAATCCAACTGCCCAGCTTCCCGCCGAGCCACGCTCCGGGAATGAGAAACAAGGCCAACAGCCAGGCGATATTCCCCAGGACCAGGTGGGTCATGCTGCCGAGGGTGCTGGTCAACAAAATGGTAAACATGGACGTGGCCGTGGCCAATTGGGGCGGAAAAGCAAAAAAGAGCACCATCATCGGCACCATCAGCGCCCCGCCGCCGATGCCGAAAAATCCGGCCAACAGTCCGGCCAACGCGGAAACGGCAAAAGCCATCCCGTAATTATACCCGTACCGGTGTTCCTGTCCCGTTAACGGGTCGACAAAGGTCCGTTCCACATGCCAACGGATGCGCCGGGGCCGCATCCGCTCCCGCGCCGTCAAGAGCGCCGCCATGGCAATGAGGAACAACCCGAAAAACGCTTGAAACCGTCCGGCGCTGACCCATTGGTTGAACCAGGCTCCCAATATGGAAGCGGGGCCGCTGGCAGCAAAAAACAGCAGACCGCTTGTTACATCCACCCGTTTTTGCCGCAAATAGGACAAACTGGACGACATCGCCGTAAAGACGACCACCAACAAGGACGTGCCCACCGCCACCTGCGGCGTGATGGAGGTGAGCGCCGGCAAGATGCCGCCTAAAAACAACAAGCCGGGAACAATGAGCACGCCACCGCCCAAACCGACAATGCTGCCGATGGTGCCGGCCACCGCCCCCAGCAAAAACAACACGAACGCCAGCCAGACCGTCATGCCGATTCCCCACTTCTCCCATCAGAACTTCATCACAGCACGGCTGCCCACCGCACCGGTATTGTAGTTTATATATAACACAACTTTCCATCTTCCGAAAGGGACCTGCGAAATGAAGATCAGGCTTGCGCTCGGGCCCAATGCTGCCATTCGCGGTCCAATTGCACAAACGGCTTTTCTAGCACTGTCTCCAGCGCCTGTACCGTCCGCCGATGGAGAATGTCTTGTTTTTCCGCCGCACTTCCCGGAATGCAGGGATATTGCTGCAACTGGGCCAGCACCGCCCGCAGTGCCCCATCGCCATAACAGTCCAACAAATAGGCCACGACGTGCCGAGCTTGCCGATAATATTGTTCCGCCTGCTCGGCCGGCAGCTGCTCCAGTTGCACCGCCGCCAACTCCAACCAGCTCCAACCCGTTTCAGGATCCACCGCCGGCAAGGCGTTATTTTCCGGGATGGCGTCCAGCAGCGCCGTCACATGTTCCGCTAAACCTTCCTGCAGCCAATACGCCGCGTTGTCATTGGTCAACTCCGACACCATTTGGTGCACCATTTCGTGAATGACGGCCGCATGGACGATTGGTCGATGGGCCGGAAGCAAAAAGCGGCGGCTTTCGACCGACAACTTGATGGATTCGCCGTATTCATGCCAGCCGCCGACCCAGGAGGGCAGCGACAACTTGACCGACTGGCGGAACCAGTCGGCATCGCCATACAATTTCAGCGTCACCGGCTGGCGGGGTTGCCAACCGTACAAAGCCGACAGACGCTGCCGCGTATGCTCCGCCCGTTCGACCAACTCTTCCGCCAAAGGCAGCAGCCGCCGGTGGGTCACCTTGGCCGCCACACCCTTTTTTTGCGTCTGCCAAAAGGGGAGATCGGCATCTTTCCACCCATCCGGGGTGCAGCGAAACCGGATGGGCACTTCCACGCGAAATGAGTTCCGGCCATCGGTCCAAAACTGTTCCACTGCCGCCACCACTTCATTCTCACGGCGTTCTATCCATTTTTTCACCGCGCGCCGGTATGTCTTGCCTTGGACGAACGTGACGGCATCGGCCGCCCAATGCTGTTGTTCTTGCCAATACAAGGCATCATCGGGCACGATGGTTTGCATATAGCGGGCGACATCGCCGGCTTGAATGGCTTGTTCCTGGATGCGGACCAAGCGGCGTATGTCCTCGAGCGCACCGGACACCTCTTCCCGCCCGTCGGCGCCCATCACCCCAACGGCACACCCCGCCAGAGCCCAACCAGCCAACAACATCCCGGCCAGAACCCCCCGCCATCGGCCGGGCCGCCGATCCTTTTGGGCCATGGACGATGCATGCCGATCATCTCCATACATGTCATCGACGCTCCTCGTCCGGTTCGTGCACCAATCATTTCCTGTTCCTCGCCATAGTCTTGCACAATGCCGTTCTTCTTATCCTGCATTGGGCCAAAAAAACAACCCAGAGCTTCGTGCTCTGGGCCGCGCAAGTTTACAAAAAGATAAACCGGAGGACAAAGAAGACGGCCAACACGTACATGATGGGATGCACTTCACGGCCTTTGCCGGCAAACCACTTGGCCAACGGATACGCGATGAACCCCAAGGCGATCCCGGTGGCGATGCTGTAAGTCAACGGCATCAGCAGCAACGTCAAAAATGCTGGAATGGCTTCCGCCAAATCTTTCCACTCAATTTCTTTCAGGCTGGCCGCCATCATCACGCCGACGACAATGAGAGCCGGCGATGTCACCGCCGCCGCTCCGGCCACCGCTTCGACCAGCGGGAAGAAAAAGATGGACAGCACAAACAGAACGGCCACCGTCACCGCCGTCAAGCCCGTGCGGCCCCCCGCCGCCACCCCGGTGGACGACTCGATGTACGAGGTGACGGTGGACGTTCCCAGCGCCGCACCGCCGATGGTGGCCAGCGCATCGGCGCTCAGCGCCCGGCCGGCCCGCGGCAGTTTGCCGTCTTTCAACAGCCCGGCCTGATTCGTGACGCCGACCAACGTCCCCATGGTGTCAAACAAATCGACGAACAAAAAGGCGAAAATGATGGTGAAAAGTCCGATTTCCAACGCACCGAGAATGTCCATTTGCAGAAACGTCGGCGCAATGGACGGCGGGGCCGAAACGATGCCTTTGGGGACGGGCACGACACCGGTCAACATGCCGACGATGGCCGTCACGGCCATGGCGAGGAAAATGCCGCCCCGCACTTTGCGCACCACAAAAAACGTCGTCACGATGATGCCGAAAAACGTCAGCAACACGCTGGGGTCGCTCAAGTCCGGGTTTAAGCCGACGAGCGTCCCTTGGTTGTCGACGATGATGCCGGCGTTTTGCAATCCGACAAACGCAATGAACAGCCCGATCCCGCCGGCCACCGCGTGTTTCATCCCCGTCGGAATGGCGTTGATGATCGTCTCCCGCACTTTGGTGACCGTCAACAGCAAGAAAATGACGCCGGAAATGAAGACGGCTCCCAGCGCGGTCTGCCACGGCACGCCCATGCCCAGCACCACGGTGTAAGTAAAGTAGGCGTTCAAGCCCATCCCGGGCGCCAAGGCCACCGGATAGTTGGCCAACAGCCCCATCAAGAGACTGCCCAACGCGGCGGACAACGCCGTGGCCACAAAGACGGCACCCAAATCCATGCCGCCGTCATGACCGAGAATGGCCGGGTTGACCACCAATATGTAGGCCATGGTCATAAACGTGGTCAGGCCGGCCAACATCTCGGTGCGCACATTGGTGCCGTGTTGGCGCAGCTGAAAAAATTTCTCCACCGCAATCCCTCCTAAACGCGAAAAAGATCCAGGTGCATCCCCGGATCTCTCCCAAAAAATGACGAATCTTCACCGAAAATGGCGAACGATCCAAACGGATTTTACCAAGTGATCCGTTTCGTCGTCAACAAAAACCGGAATGAAATCGCTTTTTTATTCGTTTAATGTTCGGGAAAAAGCCGTTTCCTGCGCCCAAAAGCCCGAAGCGCTCGGGTGACGCGGTACACGTCGTACAACGCGGCCAACTGGACGTCCCACCGGGCTTGCTCCGAAAAGACGGCTTGTCCGTAACGGAGCGCTTCGTAAAGGCGGGTCGGTTCCGCCAACAGAGGGGCCAAGCCGATGCGCTCCACATACTCGCGCACCGTCTCTGCCGGCTGCCGCGGTTGACGGCGTTCCAAGGCCTTCAGCAGCCGTCGGTACGCCTGGACAAACACCTCGGCCGTCACCGTCTTCCGCCGCCAACGGCTCAAATGCCACCGAAACCACAACGCGTCCCGGCCAACCCAACCGACCATGGCCAGCAACACCGACACCGCCGCCAACGCCAAAAGCCAGCCCGCACCGCCTCTCCCCTGATGCAACTGATTCAACGGGGACAGCCAGGAAGCCCAATCACCTTCCTGCATCAGCGGAGTGTCGACGGCTGCCGGTCCTTCCTCGGGCTCCTCGCTCGACATTGCCGCATCGTCGTCCGTGGGCGCCGCATTGCCGGACGCAACGGTGACGCGCGGCATGGAAAAGCCTTTGGTCGGCTCGAACGGCAGCCAGCCGACGCCGGCAAAATACACTTCGACCCACGAATGGGCATGGCGGCTCTGAACCGTGCCTTCATAGTATGGTTGTTCCCCGTCCGCCCATGCTTCCCCGGCAGCGGACCCGGTCTTTTGCACCAACTCCCCGGTCGTAAACCCTTTGACCCACCGGGCCGGGATACCGGCCGCGCGCAACAAAACCACCATGGCCGTGGAAAAATAGTCGCAATAACCCCGTTTCGATTCGAACAAAAACTGGTCGACGAAATCTTTGTCTTGCTCAGGCACCGTCACGTTGCGGGTATCGTACGTGAATTCCTCCGATTGCAAATACGCTTCCACCGCTTTCGCCTTGTCGTACGGATTGTCGGCGTCGGCGGTCAACGTTTCCGCCAACTGCCGCACCCGCTCGGGGATGGACGGCAATTGCAAGTAACGGAGCCGGATGTCCTCCGGATATTGTTGGGGAGTTTTCCGCAACATCTCTTCGTCGATGACCGGCAATACCGCTTCGATGTGGGCTTCGGTCACTGGATGATGCAAGGCAAACATCCCGCGGGCGTCCCGTCCGACGGCCAACATGCCGGCATCGGCCTCGGTCACCGCCGTGACCATCCCCTGATGAAACAGCGGGAACCGCTGCCGCCCCCCCAGCGCTGATTCCCCTGTCCATTGGACGTGCTGCCGTACCGGCAACACCTCAATGGCCGATGGGTCAAACAACCGGGGATAGTCGTCAGGCACGTTCTCGCCAACCGCCAAGAGGCGCTCGTCCCGCCGGGCGTCGGCACTGTTCAGCCAGCCTTTGCCGGTGTACACGTCTTTGCTTTCGCCGCGCCAATAGGCCAGAGCCGTCGTCCGCACCCGCAGGACGACCCGGTTATCTTCGACGATAGCGCCCCCCAGGTGCGCATCATCAGCACCGTAGCCAACTTTTCGGAGGATGACGGCCTCGTTCGTTCCGGCACCACCATGAACGAGCCACGGCACCGGATCGGGCCAAGTCGGCCCGGGTTTCGGTGCGGCATAGGCCACCGACGTCGCCAATAAAACGAGAGCCAAACCGCCGGCCAGCCATTGCCTTCTCGCCCTACTCGGAACCTGCTGAGCCAATTGGGATGCGCGCACCCACAAAAGGAACAGCAAGCCCGCCGCCACGGTAACGATGATGGCTAATATGCCGTCATACGGCGTAAATGTATCAAAGACGGACAAATAGACAGCACTCAAAAAGATGAACCAGAAAACGTTGCCTTTCCGATACACATAGTGCCACAAAACGGCACAGAACATCCACAACAGGAGCAGAAAAGCAGACGTACGGGCCATGGGCGACATGTTCAGCCAATCCCGCGTCCACAACAGCAGCAGCCAATTGGCCGCCAGTTCTTCGGCCCACGCCTTTAACCAGGCCGTCGAAAAGACGTCCCATGTCGAAAAATAATACCCATAAATCAACACGACAACGCCCAACCCCGTCCCGACGGCCGGCACCCACGGAATAAAAGACAACCAACGGGAGACGCCAAAGATGGCAAAGAAGCACCAGAAGAACCAGATGTCTTTCGTATCCGTCAACGCTTCCACCGGCGTGAGCCACACCCAGCCCATCACCATCACATACAGACTGGAGAAAAACAAGTGCATGTTACGAAAAACCATGGACGTCTCCCCTCCTCTGGGAAACGGCCCCGAACCCCGCGGGCCACTCGTCGTCGGCTGCCCGGTATACTGGAACCCCCAACTGTTGCAAGAGGGCTTGTCCCGGATGGACCCCCGTCCCCCCATCGGCGAGCCAGACAACGCGGATGGCCGCCGGCCGGCGGCTGTGCAACCGGTATCGGATGGCTTCCGCCAAGTCCGGGCCCAGTTCCGGCGTAATGATGACGAGTTCAGCGTCGTCCCACCCGTGCCACAACGGCGGCCTCAACAAGGCCGACACCGGGGTTGTGCCATCGGCTTCGACCAATACCAACGCATGGGCCACCCGCTGCAAGGAATGGGCCTCACCCAGCGGGTCGATGCAAATCGGTTGCCGGCCCGCTGCCCACAACCCGACAGCCAAACCCGCCGTCACCGCAGCCTGGGCCAGTGACAGCGCCACTTCCACGCCCCGCTCCAACAGCGGCGACTCCGGTTCCCGATAACTGGCCCGACACACGTCGAGCAAAAGCACCACCGGACTGGATCCATCTGCTTCCGTCCGTTTGGTCTTCCAACCGGAGCCGCGGGCACTGGCTTTCCAATGAATCTGATGGAGACGATCTCCCGGCTGCCAGTCGCGGATGCCGGCCACGGTCACATCGTCGGCCGGTTTCCTCGCCGATCGCAGCACCGTCCCCTGCTTGAAAAAAAGGGTGCCTGTTGCGGGCAGCCATGGCCTTAACGGGCGCCAACGGGGGTAGACGACAAACGATTGGGATTGCGGAAAACGGCGGCGATGGCGCACCAGTCCCCACAAATCGCCGCAGATGAGCTCCATATCAGGCACGACATACTTTCCCCGGGGCAAGGGCTCCAAGCGGTACGTCAAACAGACATGGCGGCGAAACCACAAGAGCCGAAACATGTCATCCGGCCGGTAAGCGCTCCAAAGCCGTCGGGGCAAAACCGGTTCCCCTTGTATCCACACGAAAGGCAAGGGAAGGCGGCGGCAAATGCGGACCTGTACCATCATACAATCGCCTTTCGTCCACGACCGCGATTCGATGACACACTCCACCGACCAGCCGACGCTGGCGGTGAGCCACACGAGCCCTACATACACCGCGAGAACGGTCATGGTATAAAAGAGAAAGCCGCTCACAAAGCCGCCTTGAAAACGCCAAAACGCGTAAGCGCCAAGCCAAAGGACCGTCAACTGCCAAATGCCACCAAATCGCATGCCGCCGTCATCCCCCGCTTTCGCTCCTGCTTAAACCGGCACCGGCACCGATTGCACAATGTTCTTCAGCACCTCTTTTTCCTGCACTCCCCGCATCCGCGCTTCCGGCTGAAGAATCAAGCGGTGCGCCAACGCATCGAACACGAGTCGTTTCACATCATCCGGCAACAAGTAATCCCGCCCCTGTAAATACGCCCAGCCTTGCGCCGCCCGCATCAAGGCCAAGGCCCCCCGCGGACTGACGCCCAAATACACGCCGGGGTGCTTGCGGGTCTCATCCACCAACTGAACGATGTAACGACGAATCCCGTCGCTGACCGCAACTTGTTGCACCTCATCCTGTATGCGGAGCAACTCTTCCGCCGACAAGACCGGCTCCAGTCGTTCCGCCGGATTCCCGTTCTGCCACCGGGACAACATGGCCACTTCTTGTTCGAAACTGGGGTAACCAATCCGCAACTTGAACATGAACCGATCCAACTGCGCTTCCGGCAACGGATAAGTGCCTTCATACTCCACCGGGTTTTGGGTGGCAAAGACAAAAAAAGGCCGGGGCAACGCATACGTCGTTCCATCCACGGTCACTTTTTGTTCTTCCATCGCCTCCAGCAACGCCGCCTGGGTGCGGGGGGAGGTGCGATTCACTTCGTCGGCCAACACCAAATGGCCCATGATGGGGCCTGGCCGAAATTCAAATTGGGCCGTCTGCTGATTGTAGACCGACACGCCGGTAATGTCGGACGGCAACAGATCCGGCGTAAATTGAATACGCCGAAAATCCAGCGCCAACGTTTGTGCCAACGCCCGGACCAACATCGTCTTGCCGACGCCGGGCACATCTTCCAACAACAGGTGCCCCCGGGACACCATGGCTACCAAACATTTCACGATGACGTCCCGCTTGCCGACAATGACGGTGCTGACCTTTTCCAGTACTTGGCGCAACTGCGGGTGCCGGATCTCCTCCAACTGCTCCGTACGGATCACACTCGCTCACCCCGTTTTCGCTCACCCCGTTTCTCTTCATTATAACGTTTCGTCCTCCCCGCCGCACGGGATCGATGATTTTAGGCATCGAATAGCACGCCCAAAACAACAAACAAAAAAAGGATCTTGGCGTTTGCCAAGATCCTTCGCCCTTGCACAGGCCGATTACATCATGTCCATGTCGCCCATGCCCGGGTTGTTTTGTTCTTTTTCCGGAATGTCGGCAATAATCGCTTCGGTGGTCAAGAACATGGCCGCTACCGAAGCCGCGTTTTGCAGCGCCGAACGGGTCACTTTCGCCGGGTCGACGATACCCGCTTCGATCATATCGACCCATTCGCCGGTCGCCGCGTTGAAACCAATTCCAGGCGGTTGTTTTTTCAGCTGCTCGGCAATGACCGAACCTTCCAGACCGGCGTTGTTGGCGATTTGACGTACCGGTTCTTCCAGCGCCCGCAAGACGATGCGCACACCGGTCAGCTCGTCGCCTTCGGCTTCCACGGCTTCGACGGCTTTCATGACGTTGACCAACGCCGTACCGCCGCCGGCCACAATACCTTCTTCCACAGCCGCCCGGGTGGAGTTGAGCGCGTCCTCAATGCGCAGTTTTTTCTCTTTCATTTCGGTTTCGGTCGCCGCACCGACTTTGATCACCGCTACGCCGCCCGCCAACTTGGCCAGCCGCTCTTGCAGTTTTTCGCGGTCAAAGTCGGAGGTCGTTTCTTCCAGTTGTTGTTTGATTTGGTTAATGCGGGCTTTGATTTTGTCTTTGTCGCCTTCGCCGTCCACGATGATGGTGTTTTCTTTCGTCACTTTCACTTGACGGGCCCGACCCAGTTGTTCAATGGTGGTGGACTTCAGTTCGAGACCGAGTTCTTCCGTAATGACTTGGCCGCCCGTCAAAATGGCGATGTCTTCCAGCATCGCTTTACGCCGCTCGCCGAAACCAGGCGCTTTCACCGCCACGGCCGTGAACGTACCCCGCAGTTTGTTCACGACGAGGGTGGCCAGCGCTTCCCCTTCCACATCTTCGGCGATGATCAAGAGCGGTTTTCCTTGTTGCACGACCCGCTCCAGCACGGGCAAGATTTCTTGAATGTTGCTCAATTTTTTGTCGGTAATCAAGATGTACGGATTTTCCAAGACCGCTTCCATTTTTTCCGGGTCCGTAATCATGTACGGCGAAATGTACCCGCGGTCAAACTGCATCCCTTCGACGACTTCCAGTTCGGTGTTGAAGCCTTTGGATTCTTCCACGGTAATGACGCCGTCATTGCCCACTTTTTCCATGGCCTCGGCGATCAGTTCGCCAATCGTTTCGTCGGAAGCGGAAATGGAAGCCACTTGAGCAATGGATTGACGGCCTTGAATCGGTTTCGCGATGCGTTTAATTTCTTCCACCGCCGCGTTGACGGCTTTTTCAATTCCCCGGCGAATGACCATCGGGTTGGCACCGGCGGTGACGTTTTTCAGCCCTTCATGGATCATCGCTTGGGCCAACACGGTCGCCGTCGTCGTACCGTCCCCGGCAACGTCGTTGGTTTTGGTGGCCACTTCTTTGACCAGTTGGGCCCCCATGTTTTCAAACGGATCTTTCAGTTCGATTTCTTTCGCGATGGTCACACCGTCATTGGTGATCAAGGGCGAGCCGAATTTCTTTTCCAGCACGACGTTGCGGCCTTTGGGTCCCAACGTCACTTTCACGGCGTTGGCCAGTGCATCGACACCGCGTTTCATTGCCGCTCTTGCGTTTTCGCTAAATTCAATCTGTTTCGCCATGACGCATTCGCCTCCCTATTCCGATGGTTTCTTTGGTCATGCTCGATTCGTCGAAGGATGCACACGTCATCCGTCCGTGTACGTATGTCCTCGGTCCGTCAGCAGGATGGCTGCGGATTTAGCCGCAAATGGCCAAAATGTCGCTTTCCCGCATGATCAAATATTCTTTGTCGCCGACTTTTACTTCAGTGCCTGCATACTTGGAGAAAATGACCCGATCGCCTTCTTTGACTTCCATGGGAACCAGTTGCCCGTTTTCATAACGACCTTTGCCGACGGCAATGACACGACCTTCTTGCGGTTTTTCCTTGGCCGTATCCGGCAAGACTATGCCGCCTGCGGTCTTCTCTTCTTGCTCAATCACTTCCACAACCACGCGATCTCCCAGTGGCTTGAGCATTCGGAAACCCTCCTTAATCACATGATTTGTTAGCACTCACCAGACGAGAGTGCTAACACACCCCTTATATTAGAAGATTGGGCAGACAAATGCAAGGGGTTGAAACCATTTTTTTCTGTTTTTTCATCCGTTCCCAGTTTCTCCAGCCACGCCGACATTATGCGCATGAATGCACAAAAAAACTGCAAGGATATCCCCTTCTATCCCTGCAGTCCCGACCGTTTCATTATGCGTCGTGGTTTTCCGGCACTTCTTGTCCTTCCAACAGCCGTTTCCGTTCCATTTTTCGGTACGTCCGCATGGACAGCCATAAACTGACTTCAAACAATAAAAAGAGCGGCACGGTCACGACCAAGTCGCTGATCAAGTCCGGCGGGGTGATCATAGTGGCGAGGATGACGAGCAACAAATAGGCGTACTTCCTCGTCTTGCGCACCACGTTCGGGTTCAAAATGCCGAGGCGGGTCAAAAACAGCATGACCACCGGCATCTCAAAGAGCAATCCAAAGGGCAAGATAAAGCCGAACATAAACTTGAAATATTGGGCGACACCGTACACTTCATTGGCGCCGATGCGGGCAGCCAACGACTGCAAAAAACGCAAGATCATCGGGAAAAGCACGCAATAGGCAAAACCAATCCCGAAAACGAAAAGCAACGCCGACAAGGGGACATACTGCAACGTCACCCGCCGTTCCCGGGCATTCAATCCCGGCGCGGCAAAAGCCCACATTTCAAAAAAGAAATACGGCAACACGACGACCAGGCTGGTGATAAAGGCGATCTGCACCCATACCCAGAGGGCGTCGGTCGGGGAAAAGACATGCCAATCCAAATCCGCCGGCGCACCGGCTTTCAACCAGCGGACAATTTGTTCTGAAAACACAAAACCGGCGATGAAGCAAAAAAGAAAGACGATCAAGACACGGATGAGCCGTCGGCGCAACTCCGCGTAATGATCAATCCAATACATTTCTTTTTCTTTATTTTTTTTCCTGTCTTGAACTTCTCTCCTCCGCGTCAGTCGTCTCATGAAACCATGTCTCCCTGTCGGACACGACCAGCCGCTGCCGGGGCCATCCCTTGGCGGCCCTCCCATGCGGCGCTCCTCATTCATCCTGCCTACATTAATTTAATTAGCATCTTTTCGTTTTTCTGGCACGTCATCGTCGTCGACAAGCCCTTTGGTCGCATTTTTAAATTCCCGCAACGTTTTGCCGAAAGCCCGTCCCAATTCAGGCAACTTGGAAGGGCCGAACAGCAGCA
>PKQY01000050.1 GCA_017577895.1 Bacillota bacterium | reverse complement strand
CACATTTGCATGGAAAAAGTAAGAAGATTCCAAAAACCGTTTTGCCAGTGCAAAATCATCTGGAACGGCGTCTGGCCGGCGATGAGCAGCCCCATGACAAAGACGACCAAACTCAACAAGATGACGAAAATGAACGGGTCCGGCAAATACCGTTGCGACCAGCGGGTCAATACGGCGGCCCATTGGGCGATCATGTTCGTCCCTCCCCAAAAATTTTTTCGTTGCACGTGGCACTACAATATATGATGACCGGTGGCCAAATATGGTTGGATTCAGTACCGTTGCTTTTCAAACCTTGCCCAATCCGATATGATAGAAAGAGGCAAGGTGATAAGGGAGGGGATCCGATGCGCGACGAAGCGATCACCCTGCGGGAAAAAGCGTTGGACATCTTGATGGACGACGCGGCAAAAATCCGCCAATTGATCGAAGTGCAGCTGGATCATCTGACCGCTCCCCAATGTCCCGTGTTTGAAGAAGTGCTGGACACGCAGCTGTTCGGCTTGTCGAAAGAGATCGATTTTGCAGTTCGGGTTGGTCTCATCAGCCGGGAAGTGGGGCGGCAGATCATGAATAAATTGGAAGTGGAAGTATCCAAATTCCAGGAACATTACGAACGTCAACGCCAGCTGTTCGAAACCAAGAGCGGGTGAAGCCGAAGCGGCGCTCAACAGACGAAAAAACGGAAACGGCACTGGTTTTGCCGTTTCCATTTTTTTATCCTTTTTTATCCTTTTTCACGCCATCACACCCATCCGAGGCCGCGGACCAACTGGGCGGTGAAGAACGTGACCGCCACGGCGATGGCCGTGGGCAAAAGGAAGGCCATGGCCGTCCATTTGACGCTGCGGGTTTCCCGGTAAATGGTGAACAGCGTCGTGCCGCACGGGTAGTGCAGCAGGGAGAACAGCATCATGTTCAAGGCCGTCAGCCACGTCCAGCCGTGGTCCAGCAAGATTTGCCGCAGACCGGCCAGCCCGTCGGCTTCCACCATGGCCCCGGTCGACAAGTAGGCCATGAGGAGAATGGGCAAGACGATCTCGTTGGCCGGCAAGCCGAGAATGAAGGCCATTAAGATGTAGCCGTCCAAGCCCAGTGCATGGCCAAAAGGGTTTAAGAACCGGGCCGCATGTTCCAACAAGCTGAGTTCACCAGCGGTGATGTTGGCCAACAACCACGTGATGAGGCCCGCCGGGGCGGCGATAATGACGGCCCGTTTGAGGACGAACCACGATTTGTCCAGCGAAGACCGGATGACGGTATTCCACAACTTAGGGATGCGGTAGGGCGGTAACTCCAACGTGTAATGGGACGGGATGCCGCGCAGGACCGTTTTGGACAATCCCCACGAGACGGCCAGCGTCACCACGATGCCGAACAGCACCAACCCGACGACGACGGCGGCGGTGACGGCCGTTTTCAGGCCGCCGGTGACGGAGACGGCCATGAAGAGGGAAGCCAGCACGATCAACGTCGGCCATCGTCCGTTGCACGGGACGAAATTGTTGGTCAGAATGGCCAACATCCGCTCCCGGGGTGATTCGATGATGCGGGTGGAGACGATGGCGGCGGCGTTGCAGCCAAAACCCATGGCCATGGTCAAGGACTGCTTCCCGTGTCCGCCGCACGTTTTGAACACCCGGTCCAAATTGAACGCCACCCGCGGCAAATAGCCCAAGTTTTCCAACAGCGCGAACATGGGGAAAAAGATGGCCATCGGCGGCAGCATGACGCTGACGACCCAGGTCAAACCGCGATACACCCCCAGCACCAACAAGCCGTGCAACCACTCGGGGGCGCCCAGTGCCATAAACAGTGCCGTCAGCCATGTTTCCCCCACGCCGAACAGTTGGGCCAACAGTTCAGAAGGGACGTTGGCGCCGGCCACCGTCAAATAGATGACGATGCCGAGCAAACCGAGCATGATGGGAAAACCCCAGGTGCGGGAAGTCAGGATGCGATCGATGCGCTCGGTCCGCTGCTGTTGCCGTTTCAGTTTTTCTTCGTCGACGGTCACTGCGCGGGCACAAATTTGCCGGGACGTCTCATACAGTCGGGTGACGATGTCGTCCCGGTCGGCCGCACCTAAGCGCTTCGCTTCGTCCATCAGTTGGTCAAAGGCGTCCGGAGCAACCGGTTCAAATGCTGGCGCGGATCGGCTCATAGCCGCTCACCTCCTCATGAGGCGCCGTGAGTTTTTGTTTGAGCGCCGCCAGGAGCGACTCGTCGCCGTCCAACAGCCGCAAGGCGATCCAGCGGCTCGGATACGCATCGCCCAAAAGGTTCCTCACTTGCGGCTCTAATGCCGCGATGCGCTCTTCCAACGCCGGGCTGTATCGCACTTGCAGCGGTTGGGTCTCAATGGTGCCCCGGACCATGCCGTCCAGGACGTCTAACAGTTCCGGGATGCCTTCCCCGTTTCGGGCCGAAGTCAGCACCACCGGCACGCCCAATTGGCTGGCCAAGGCGCCGGCATCAATGTGGATGCCTTGGCGACGGGCCTCGTCGATTAAATTGACGACGACGATGACGCGGTCGGTAATTTCCAAGATTTGCAGCACCAAGTTCAAGTTTCGTTCCAATGCCGTGGCGTCTACAACGACCATGGTGACGTCCGGACGTCCGAAAATGAGATAGTCCCGGGCCACCTCTTCGTCCGCCGAGTTGGAAAAGAGCGAATACGTTCCTGGCAAATCGACGATGGTATACGTCAACCCCCGGTGGGTGAAGGTGCCTTCCGCCGAAGTGACGGTTTTCCCCGGCCAGTTGCCGGTATGTTGGCGCAAGCCGGTCAGGGCGTTAAACAAGGTGCTTTTGCCCGTATTCGGATTCCCAGCCAGCGCAATGCGATACGTCATGTTTCTCACCCGCTTTCTTCCTCACCCACGTTCGGAAGGTGTCGGCATGCCGAAAATTTGGGAGCTTTCTTCTTTGCGCAAGGCGATGACGGTCCGGTTGACCATAAAAGCTGCCGGATCCCCCAACGGGCTGCGACGCAGCATTTTGACCGTGGCGCCAGGGATGAATCCCAAATCCAGCAAACGGCGCCGCATCGTTCCTTGGATGGTCAATTCCGTGATGACCCATTGTTCTCCCGGTTTCATGTCCGACAGCGGTTTGGCACCGGCAGAAGGCATGGCTCCAACCCTCCCGAAGTTAGCTTGGGTTATCAAAGTTTGTCTAGGGTAACTTTTAGCGGTATTATATGCAATCGCGGCGGGATTTGTCAATCCAACCCCGCCGCATCGCCTTTTTGCTATTCGTTTGCCATGCGATCCGCCGGCACACTGGCCGCCAGCGTGTAGGTCAACCACAAATACGGAACGGGCAAAAGCACCCCGGTCAGCCACACACCGATCTGCACCGCCGGCAATCCCATGTGAATGAGCGCTGCCAGAGCCGTGGACCCCAACCAAAAGAGCAGGGGCAAGAGGACGCTCAGGACCGGCCGCTGAAGGAGCGTCCGGCAGGCGCCCAGGGCGGCCGGCCACAGCCGCTCGCCTCTTGCCAACGCCGCCTGCCAAAGGGTCAATGTACTGAACGCCCAACAGAACAGCACGGTTCCGGCGAGAAGCAACAACAACAGGAAAAACAGCGCCTGTTTACTGCCGGTTCGCCAAATCGATTCCGCCAAGGACAAACCGAACAAACCGAGCGTGATTGTCGCCAGGATGAAACCGAGATATTGGACGGTGACAACGGTCAAAAAGGCAGGAAAGCGGTGGGACAACTGCCGCCAAAGGAGATAGTAGGAAACGGTCGGTTCCGGTTGGCTCAAGGGTGAAAAGATGAAGATGTGCAAAAAAGGCGCCAGCAACCATTTCAACAAAGCGATGAACAAAAAGGCCAGCACGAAACGCTGAAAGAAGGGCGATGCCAACAGCGTGTGGGTGCCTTCCATGGCCAGAACGACATAACTTTCCGTTGTGACGAGTTCCGAGTCGAGGGGCGGAATGCGGGGCAACAGGCGGGCCAGCGCCGGTTGCCACAGTTGTTGCTGTATCCAAATAAAAAGTAAATTGACCAAAGCCAATAACAGCCATACGGACCAGCTGTCGGCCAACGTTTTCCAGCCAGCCCAAAGCATTTGCCGGAGATGGCCTGCGTTTTGCAATCGGATCCCTCCTGTTTATTTAGAACCACCAGAAGCTGAAATGCTCCAGCCAATAACTGAGCCTGGCCGCCCATGTCGCGACGGTTTGTTCATGGACGGGGCGGTACACATTGTCGACATGGTGAATTTCCATGGGATTGGAAAAGAACGGATCAATCCAGGCCCAGGCGATGGCCTCGCCTTCCACCACCAGCGGCTCGGCGCTGTTTTGTGTGTTCCACATGACCGTCGCTGTCTTTCCGTCGACATGGCGAATGAGAATGGGGACGGTTTGCGGAAGGGCGTTTTCCGACGACACGTGCAGCCGATGGCGGTACTGCCCAGGTTGGCCGGTCGCTTCTGATTCGATGCCGTTGAGCCGATAGTTCACCATCCGTTCGGAAAAGACGAACCGCTGGAAAAAATCGTTGAAGTTTTTGCCGCTCACTTCGTTGATGACGGCCAAAAAATCTTCCGTGGACGGATGGGCGAATTGGTACCGTTGGAAGTAGGTGCGCAAAATGTCCATCATTTTTTCTTCTCCGATGACCGCTTCAATGCCGGACAATACCCGAGCGGCCCGCAAATAGACGTTGCTCGCATACGTGTCGTCCCCGTATTCCCAAGCCGGCAAATGCAAGGGCTTTGGTTCGAGGATCGGAGACAGAGTGGCCAGGCGGCCGTATTCGGGCACGAGGGAGGCCATCATTTTGTTTTCCGTGAAGGTGGCCAACCCTTCGTCCAGCCATGGCTCTTCAAATTCGTTGGTGGCGACCATCCCGTACCAATACTGGTGGGCCAATTCATGCACCACCACTTGTTCTACGGCCCAGCTGGAGGGAGGGATGGAGGCGTCCCAGGCGGTGATCAGCGTCGGGTACTCCATGCCGCCGGCACCGCTGGCTCCGGGCGGTGGCACGACGATGCGTAACGTGTCGTACGGATAAGGGCCGAACCACTGGCCGAATTGGGCCATGGTCTGCCGGGTGATGCGAAAATACCGCTCTTTGGCGCTTTGATGGGCCGGATCCAGATACAAAAAGACGGTGAGTCCGTCGGTCCCCAGGTCGGGATAATGGCGCTGTTCGACGAGAAAATCGGGGGAGGCTGCCCAGGCAAAGTCGTGCACATCGCGGGCAGTAAACGTCCAATGCCGCCACCCGTGCCGCGGCTCCGACACGGCCGACAGCCGCCCCGTGGCGGCGACCTGGTACGGCTCGGGGACCGTGATGGTCACTTCGTACGTCCCGAAGTCGGCATAAAATTCCGAATGGGCATGGTATTGATGGGCGTTCCAGCCTTCCTCCCGCCGCTGCCGCTGGCCGGCAATCTCGTAAGCCGCCAGTTTCGGAAACCATTGGCCGGCCATGACAAAATCGCCGTAAAATCCCATGCGGGCAAACACTTTTGGCAATTGCACGTGAAATTTGACGTCCAATTCCAGCTTCTCTCCCGGGTACACCGGTGTCGGCAAAACGACGCGGGCCAAGGTGCGATCGTCCGTGTTGCCGTCGTCGGGTTGAACATATTCAACCGACGGCAGCAAATTGGTGCCGTCGGGCAGACGCAACGCCGTGATCTCCATGGCGCCGGGATAGCGCGGATCCATCCGATCTTGGCGCAACGTGCCGCCGGATTCTTTCAAAAAGGTCGAGCCTTCGGCAAACGCATTGGGGTAGAGATGGAAATACAGTTCGTGGACCGGTTTTCGGCCGGGGTGCTGCCAGACGATCTGTTCGCTCCCAATGAGTTGTTTCGTGTCGGGATCCAGTTTGACGTCGATGCGATAAGCGACCCGTCTTTGGCTGAGGGCCGGTTCCTCCTCTTCCAGCATCATGGCTTGCACCACATGGACTGGGGTCAGGGGCGTTTTGGCCGGCATCCACAAGCTGCACAGCAACAACAAACCGATCCCGTACCAGATGGCTGGTCGCATGTCGGACCTCTCCTTTCGCCGGACACCATTCCAGTTCAAAGTGATCTTATGTCGGTATTGTAACAAACATGTCCACCGCTGCAGCAATCTTCTTATTTGTCGCGTTTTTCGCGGCAAATCCATCTTGACATGAGAACATATGTTCGTATATCATGGATGGACAAGCGACCAATTGGCAAAACATTTGCGGAAAAATTACTGGGATCGGAGGCGAAGGATGAAACGGCACGAAGTGGCACGTCACGTGGACCAGTTTGTCCTTTCCGGCGTCGCCTTCTTGCCGGAAAATGTCCCGGAAGTCGGGGAACAGTTGCATCTTTTAATGGAAGATGGCCGCGTGACGACGTTGTCGGTGCACGTCAACCGGTTTTTACGGGCCATTGCCTTTTATTTCGGCACCGATGTGTCGGCGTTAAGGCATCGGTACGGCCCGGCCATTGGACGCAAACAGTTGATCCCCCTTCCGTTTACCGGCGATTGGGTGATGGTGCCGTTGAAAGTTCGAAATCCCATCGGCCGGCAGCCGGTGTACGGTTGGTTTGTCGCCCAGCACATTTGCCGGATGGAACCGGCGGCACCGCAACAAACCCGCGTCGAGCTGAACGGGAAGCACGTGGTGACGGTGTTGCATTCGTTTCATTTTTGTCAGGCCCAGATGCGGCATGTCCGGTTGGTCCGGGACTATTACGCCGAAATCCATTATACCCGCCGTTTGCCGTTGGTTATGGAACCGGGCATCCCGTACGACGTTTGACGGGGTCATTTTGACCGGTTCCATTTTTTTTTTTGCCTTCGAACCGATTTTTGTCTTTCCGGCTGAAAGCACCTTTTTATCGGTGTCAAGCCGCGGAACGCCGACATGCACGGTTTGCCGGCGCCCTGTATGCTACATTTGCGCGCAATGAAACGGCGAGGGCCGGCCCTCCAACAGGAGGAGAAAAACCGATGTTTCCCACGGCGCAGAATACGGATGTTCACCGGTCGTTTTCCGCTGAAACCGTGGATGAGCGGGTGTTGGCGGCTCAGCAGGGGAACAAGGAGGCGTTGGCGGACATCGTGCGGCTTTATGAGCCGCTGGTGCGCAGCATCGTCCGCCGGATGAATCTGTCATGGGAAGATGCGTGTCAGGAAGGACGGTTGGCTGTGGTGGAGGCGGTGTACCGGTTTGATCCAGCCGTCGGCTGCTATTTCGGCACGTATGTCAAAAAGCGAGTGTGGGGAGCGTTGCGCACGTGGCAACGGCGGGAGTGGCGGTGGCAGGCGGAGCGATTTTTCGCGCCCACGGATGAAGAGGAAGAGGAAAAGGAAGACTGGTGGGAACGATGGCCCGATGCCGATGCGTCCGGCTGGGACGACACTGTGTGGCTGGCGCAGCTGGCGACCATGCTTTCGCCCCGGGAACGGCTGGTTCTGGAAAAACACATTGTGGAAGGGCAAACGTTGCGGGAGTTGGCAACAGCGGCCGGCGTTTCGACTGAGACGGCGAAAACATGGAAGCGGCGGGCGTTGCAAAAGCTCCGCCGCCAAGAGGGACAGTTGTTCTAAAAGTGATTCGGCTTGTCCTCCATTGACCGGCCTTGAGGCATTGTATCGGGTGTGACCGGTCACGGACCCGGTCGAGCCGCGGTTCGCCCATTTTACACAGAGGAAAGGAGTGGACGGCGTTGGCGGTGACGAAAATTTCGGCCATGAGCCGCCTGGTGCTGGGATTTGAAGTCGGGATGGACGAGCACGGCGTACCGGTATACCGCAACCAGACGTTGCAAAATGTCCATCCCGACGCCAGCGACCAAGACGTGTATGATGTCGCCCAAGCATTGGCGTCTTTGCAGTCGTACCCGTTGGGATACGTGCATCGGGTGGATCAGGCCCAGTTGATCGAGTAAGCGTGAATCAACCGAATGAGATCATGAACATCGAAAGGAGGGGACACCGTGAACACGAAAACGTTGGAACTCATTTTTCGCACAGAAGGCGGCCGGACGGTGCGCATTACGTTGCGGGATCCGGTGGAACCGGTGGATCCGACGGCCGTCAATCAAGTGATGGACACCATTTTGGCGAAAAACGTGTTCCAGTCGCAAGGGGAACGCTGGGCGGAAAAAGCCGGCATCCGCTTGCAAGATCGGACGGTGACGGAGATTCCGCTGCTGTAAACTTCGACATGTCACCCTTCGAAAATAGAGGGCATAAAAGGAGAGCGGGGATGGAACTGATGACCCAGGGCATCCTCCTCTCCTTTTTGTCATAAGGGAGGAAAATGTTTGTGGAAGTGTGGTTGAATATGTTGCAAAATTTGGGGTTCCCCATCGTCGTGACGTTTTATTTGCTCATGCGCATTGAAGCGAAACTGGATCAACTGGCGGCCAGCATCGTTCGCTTGGATCAGACGCTGCAAGAATGGGGGCAAAAACGTTGAAGGAGGACGATGACGGGATGTCACGGAAAAGTCATGGCCAACTCCCGACCTTCGATTGTATAATGGGACTACGCAATGATCGATGCAGGGGGCGATTTTCAAGTGGATCTCGGTCTGAAGGACAAAGTGGCGTTGGTCGTCGCAGCGAGCAAGGGTCTCGGAATGGCGGTGGCAAAACAACTGGCCCAGGAAGGGGCACGAGTGGTCATTTCCAGCAGGAACGCGTCCCGCATTCAGGCAGCGGCGGAAGCGATTCAGCAGGAGACAGGAGCCTCCGTGTTGCCCTTGGTGGCCGATGTGGGGCGGGCGGAAGAAATCAAAGATTTGATCGACACCGTCGGAAAACGTTACGGCCGCATCGATGTGCTGATTACCAATGCCGGGGGACCCCCCAGCGGAAAATTTCTCGATTTTGACGACGGCGACTGGGAAGATGCCTTTGTCCGCAACTTCTTGAGTGTCGTTCGGCTCATCCGGGGAAGTTTGCCCTGGATGACGAACGGCGGCCGGGTGGTGGCATTGGCTTCCTCGTCGGTTCGAGAACCGCTGCCGGGTCTCGTGCTTTCCAATGCCATGCGGGCCGGCGTGGCGGCGTTGATCAAAACGTTGGCCGAAGAGTTGGCGGACCGCGGCATTTTGTTGAACACGGTCTGTCCCGGGCGCATCGCGACGGACCGGTTAATCGAACTGGATTCCCTTCGCGCCCAGCAAACCGGTCGGTCGGTGGAGGAAGTGCGGCAAGAAATCGAAGTGACCATTCCGTTGAAACGGTACGGGGAACCGGCGGAATTTGCCCGGGTGGTGGCGTTTTTGGCTTCCTGGGCCAACACGTACGTGACCGGGCAAGTGTTGCTGGTCGATGGCGGCATGGTGCGGGCCTTGTGAGGCCCGCTTTTCTCCGCTGGTGATTTTTTGTAAGATGAAGGCAAAGTCCAGCGGTGGTCGATGATGTGACACCCTGGGACGAAGAAAGGGAGGGATTGCACCATGTCGGAAGTGCAGGAAAACGGCGTCGTTCGCATTGCCGATGACGTGGTGGCCATCATTGCCGGGGTGGCGGCCTCTGAGACGGAAGGCGTGGCCAGCATGTCTGGCGGCATTACGGAAGGTTTGGCCCGCCGGGTCAGCGGCAAAAACGTCACGAAAGGCGTCAGCGTGGAAGTCGGGTCGGTGGAGGCGGCCATCGACTTGCGGGTCATCGTCAAATACGGCGTCAAAATTCACGAAGTGGCCCGCAAACTGCAGGAGAACGTCAAAGAAGCGGTAGAGACGATGACCGGTCTAAGGGTCGTGGAAGTCAACGTCAAAGTGGAAGGCGTCGAATTCCCGGAAAACAACCCGCGGCAAGCCAAGGAAAAGCCGAGTGAAGAGCCGCGGTTGAAATAGCTGTCCGACGAGGAGGACGACGATGGGCCAACATTACTTGGTTGCAGTTGACGGATCGGAACTGAGTAAAAAGGCATTGAAACGGGCAGCCAAGCTGGTGAATGTGGCGGCCGGCGATCAGTTGACGATCCTTCACGTCATGGAACCGGTCTCGCCGTACGTTCGCGGCATGTACAAACCAGAGCTGGTGGAAAGCATCCGGAAAATCGGCGAAGAAATTTTGCAAGAAGCCCGGGACTATTGCGAGGGCGAGTTGGGCGTCGCTTGTCGGACCGTGTTGTTGCAAGGCCATCCGCCGCGCAAGATTTGCCAATACGCCGAGGAAAACCATGTGGATTTAATTGTGATGGGCAGCCGTGGATTGAGCGGCCTCAAGGAACTGTTTTTGGGGAGCGTCAGCCACGCCGTGGTGCAAACCTCGAAATTGCCGGTGCTCATCGAAAAGTAAATTGTGAAGAATGGATGACAAAAAAGTGAACATATGATAAAAAGTTGCGAAAATTGTTGTAAACATATAGCGAATGAGGGCGAATGTCGGATAAAATAGGAGATAGAAAATGATACCTTGATGGGAGGGGACGCTCCATGTTTAAGAAAATTTTGGTGGCAACCGACGGCTCGGAAGGCGCGAAAAAGGCGGTACATACGGCGGTCAAAATGTTGGAAGGGACGTCCGACGTCCAGGTGACGTTGATTACGGTATCCCAGCCGGTTCCCCTCAGTCTGTATGCCGATTTGCAAGCATTGAACATCGATCCCATGGCCCTCAGTGAACAACAAGCGCAGGAACTGTTGGAGGAAGAGTCGGCGCCGTTGAAAGAGGCGGGCATTTCCTTCGACACGCAAGTGGCGGTAGGGGATCCCGGTACGGAAATTTGCCGGGTGGCCCAAGAAGGCGGCTATGATCTGATCATCGTCGGCAGCCGCGGACGGAACCAATTTGCGGAGATCGTACTGGGCAGCGTGAGCAACCGGGTATTGCACCATGCGGGCTGCCCGGTGTTGGTCGTTCGGTAATGGAATGCAATGCCAGCATTGGATGAAGCAACAAACCGGTCGTGGATGAACGCCATGGCCGGTTTTTCTTTTCAATCATTTCATGGATGAACGGTTCCTTAAAGATTTTATTCACATTTCCTAACATTACCTTTACATGACCATTTCTTTTCGTTAACATGTGTCTGGTTTGACCGACGAAGAGGAGGAAGGGGTTTGAAGGATGAAACGACGTCGCTGGATTGCATTGGGCATTGTGCTGGTGCTGGTGGCGGCGGCCGGGGCCGTCCAGCTGGCCGCCGGCGGCCTGGAGTGGACCTTTGGCCCGTCCAAAGTGTGGGAAGAAGAAGTCGTCACCGGCAAAGGGCGGGACCGCATCGCCTTGATTCCGGTGGAAGGCACCATCAGCGAGTCGCCTGGGGGGCTTTGGTCCGACACCATCGATTTCGAGGGCATTCTTTCACAACTCCAACAAGCCATGGAGGATGATTCGGTGAAGGCCGTCATCCTCCGCATTAACAGTCCCGGCGGCGAAGTAGTGGCATCCGATGAGATTTATCGGGCCATCAAGCGGGTGCAGGAACAAGGCAAACCGGTGGTGGCCAGCATGGGCGGCACGGCGGCCTCCGGCGGTTACTACATTGCGACGGCGGCCGACTGGATTTTGGCCAATCCCAATACGCTGACCGGGAGCATCGGGGTCATTTTCACCCTTCCCAATTATGAAGGGGTGGCCGACTTGATCGGGTATAAGGTCAACGTCATCCAAAGCGGCGCCATGAAAGACATGGGCAATCCGTGGCGGGAAATGCGGCCGGATGAAAAGGAAGTCTTTCAGAAACTGGTGGATGAGACATACGGGCGCTTTGTCGATCTGGTCGCCAAAGAGCGGGGAATGCCGAGGGAGAAAGTGTTGACCCTCGCCGACGGGCGCATCTATACGGGCCAACAGGCCAAAGACTTGGGTTTGGTGGACGAGTTGGGCACGCTGGACGACGCCTTTGCCGAGGCCAAGCGCCTGGCCGGTTTAGAAGAGGCGCAACTCATCCGCTACGTGTATCCGTCCATGGGTTGGTTTGATTTAGCCGGCGGGTTGTTTGGCCGCGCCCGAGAACCGTTGACGGATTGGAAATCGTTGTTGCCGCTTCCGACGGAACCCCGGCTGATGTATTTATTCCAGCCGAGCACACCATGACGGCAAACAGATGTTTGAAAATTGGACATGGGGAGTGAGTTGACGCATGGAACGCATGCTGCCGGAGGAGCAGGTCTTTGGGGGAGAGCCGACGGTGACGGGCGAGGGGGAGACGCAGAAAACGGTCCGGTATGCCGGTTTTTGGCTCCGTTTTTTGGCCGCCGTCATCGACGTCATCGTCTTGTGGTCCGTTTCGGCGTTATCGTTGGATTGGATTCGCAAAGCGCAAGGCATTGATCCCTTGGAATTCTCCTGGGTGGACGCGGTTGAAATCGCGGTGGGAATGGTCTATTACGTCGTGTTGACGGTCGTGTATGGCCAAACGTTGGGGAAAATGATCGTCGGCATTCGGGTCGTTCCCCGTCACGGCGGGAAAAACCGCTGGGGAGCCATTTTGTTGCGGGAATCCATCGGCAAATTGTTGTCGACCCTCTTGTTGATGATCGGCTATTTGATGGTCGCTTTTGACAAGGAAAAACGGGCGTTGCACGACCGGATGGCGTCCACGGTGGTCGTTAAAGTGCGTTGAGGTGCCTTCATCTTTCAGGTTTGATGTGTGGACGAACGAGCCAAAATAAAAAGCAGGAGGTGATGGTGTGCATGGCCAAGGACGTGCTGTGCGAAGTGAACTCCTGCAAATACTGGAATGAAGGCAACAAATGCACTGCCACCACCATTTACGTGGTCAGCCGCTACGGCAAAACCGCCGCCAATTCGGAGGAAACCGACTGCAAGACGTTTGAACCGAAGGCGTAGTGCCGCCTGCGAGAAGGTCGAACCGTCGAATCGGCGGTTCGGCTTTCTTTTTTGTCATCAAAGTGATATCATGATGATAGCATAACAATCTCACATTATGGGAAGGAGCGGTTGGAATGGTGGAACGGACGGCGCCGGTGATCAACGGTTTTCTGGGCGTGCTGATGTTGGCGATACTCATCGGGCTGGGGGTGTGGATGTTTATTGCCGGTTTTCTGTTCTTGGCCGTCGTATTGGTGCTGGCCGGTCTGGTCGGGATAAGCGGCATCTTGATCGTCCAGCCCAACCAAGCCGTGGTGTTGACGTTTTTCGGCCGATACGTCGGCAGTGTGCGCCAGAGCGGATTGTGGTTGACGATTCCGTTGGTGGGGCAGCGTAAAGTGTCGCTGCGGGTGCGTAACTTCAACAGCAAAACGCTGAAAGTCAACGACGTCGACGGCAACCCCATTGAGATTGCCGCGGTCGTCGTGTTCCGGGTCGTCGATTCGGCAAAGGCCGTGTTTGATGTTGACGATTATGAAGCGTTTGTGGAAATACAGTCGGAAACGGCGTTGCGCCATATCGCCAGTATGTATCCTTATGATGCCTTTGAAAGCGGCCGGCATTCATTGCGGAGCCACACGGAGGAAATCGCCGCCGAATTGTGCCGCAATTTGCAAGAACGGCTCGCGGTGGCCGGCGTGGAAGTGATGGAAGCCCGCCTGACCCATTTGGCTTATGCGCCGGAAATTGCGGCGGCCATGCTGCAACGGCAACAAGCGATGGCGATTGTGGCGGCGCGGCAAAAAGTGGTGGAAGGGGCCGTCGGGATGGTGCAAGACGCCATCGAACGGCTGATGCAGCAAGGGGTGGTGGATCTGG